>NZ_JBSFGJ010000007.1:0-69985 GCF_053596515.1 Nonomuraea sp. NPDC001684 | reverse complement strand
GCTGAACTGAGATGAGGGGGCCCGGGAACGGGCCCCCTCATCGGCTTTCCGGGGGTCGGGTTCCCATCAGGCAGGTGTTCGGGGTCAGGTTCCGGTCAGCAGGTCGCGCAGGATGTCGGGTTTGTCGGTGATGATGCCGTCCACCTGGTACGTCAGCAGGCGTTGCATGATGTCGGGGCTGTCGACCGTCCAGGCGAAGACCTTCATGCCGTGCTCGTGGGCCAGCTTCACGTACGAAGGGGTGAGCGCGGCGTACGGCGGGTTGACATGGTCGGCGAACCTGGCCAGGCCGGGCAGCGCGGCGGCGCTCGGCGTGCCGAGCAGCCCGATCGGCACGTCGGGCAGCAGCCGGTGGAAGGCGCGCATCGAGTCCCAGTCGAACGACTGAACCACCAGCCGCCCCGGCGCGAGCCAGGAGGGCTCGGCGCGCAGCGCGCGGACGATGCGGGCCTCGATGCCGGGGTAGAGCTTCGGCTCCTTGACCTCCAGCAGCATGCCGGCGCGG
This sequence comes from Nonomuraea sp. NPDC001684, assembly GCF_053596515.1. Classification (NCBI taxonomy): domain Bacteria; kingdom Bacillati; phylum Actinomycetota; class Actinomycetes; order Streptosporangiales; family Streptosporangiaceae; genus Nonomuraea; species Nonomuraea sp. NPDC001684. The sequence goes on along the minus strand of NZ_JBSFGJ010000007.1, from coordinate 69,480 downwards.
GACCCGGCCGTCGCGCGCAGCGCCTCCTGCAAAGTCGGCACCCGCTCGCCGGTGTACTCCCGGTCGAACCACGAGCCCGCGTCCAGCCTGCGGATCTGCGCGAGCGTGAGGTCGCGCACCCGCCAGGGCGCAAGGCCGGGCAGGGCGCGCTCGGCGTCGGTGGTGCGGGCGAGGGTGGTGTCGTGCATCAGGACCAGCTCGTGGTCCTTGGTCTCCTGGACGTCCAGCTCGAACAGGTCGGCCCCCTGGCGGGCGGCGAGCTGGAAGGCTGCGACGGTGTTCTCCGGCGCGTACGCCGAGGCGCCCCGATGGGCGACGTTGACCACTGTGGTCACAGCGGCAGCGGAGGAGGGCGGGGAGGCCAGGGGGAGGAGGGCGAGGGGCAGGAACAGGGCGAGTCGCCGCAACATGGATCTCCTCGGTGGGGGAGAGACCGACACCCCCGACCATGACCAGCAAGGATGACCGTGAGTTGAGGGCAGAGTAACGCAGCGGTGCCCATCCGATGAGGCTTCGACACGCGGACATGCCTGAGGGCGGGCCGCCCGCGGCGGCCCGCCCTCAGCTGTCACCGAACCCGGGTTACTTCAGGCCGGCGTCCAGCGCGGTGGTGAGGACGCCCGGATCGCCGGACATCTCCCAGATCATCGCGCCCAGCAGGCCCTTGCTCTTCAGCCAGGCCGTCTTCTTGCCGATCGACCAGGCGTCGTCGAACGTCCACCACTGCCCGTTGTTGCCGGTGTAGCAGTAGGTGGCGACGGCGACCTCGTCGTGGCGGATCGTGCAGCCGGGCACCATGGCGAGCAGGTTGCTGTAGCCGCGCGTGCCCGCCTCCTCCTGGAACTGGCCGGGAGCGGCGCCGTGCGCGTCCTGCCACTCGCCCGCCTTGCCGCCGTCGGTCACCTGCTGCCAGCCGCGGCCGTAGTAGGCCAGGCCGATGGTCAGCTTGCGCGGGTTGACGCCGGCCTGGAGGTAGACGTCCACGGCCTTCTCGACGCTGAAGTCCGGGTTGTACGGGCTGTCCGCGTCGAGGTACAGATTGCCCTGGTGGCCGGTGCGGTTCGGCTCCCAGGAGTTGTCGCTGCCCGCGCCGTGGAAGTCGTAGCCCTGGATGTTGAAGATGTCCAGCGACTTGGCGACCTCGGGCAGGTCCCAGCCGGCGGCGATCTTGGCCGGGTCGGCCGGGGTGAACGCCGTGAGCTGGTACCGCTTGCCGGTCGTCGTCGTCAGCGCGTCGAGCTGGCGGCGGAACTCGGCGATCAGCAGCGTGTTGTTGGCCTTGTCGTTCTGGCCGATGTGGTTGCCCGCGTGCCCCTCGGCGCCCGGCCACTCCCAGTCGAGGTCGATGCCGTCGAAGATGCCCGCGGCCGTGCCCGGACCGCCCTTGCCGTTGTAGTCGGGCAGGTTGCCCTTGATGTAGGTGTCGATGCAGGAGGACACGAACTTCTTGCGGGAGGCGTCGGTCGCCGCCACGTCGGAGAAGTACTTGGAGTACGTCCAGCCGCCGAGCGAGATCAGCACCTTGAGGTTCGGGTACTTCGCCTTGAGCTTCTTGAGCTGGTTGAAGTTGCCCTGCAGCTTCTCCCAGCCGGTGTCGGCGACCCCGTCGACCGACTGGGCGGAGCTGAACGGCCTGCCGTAGTCGGCCTCGGCGTCACCGGCGCCGTCGCCCTGGTTCGGGTCCTGCGGGTCGGACGTGGTGCCCTTGGTGACGCCCTGCAGGCAGGTCAGGTTCTTGGGGTCGATGTTGGCGAAGGCGTAGTTGATGTGGGTCAGCTTCGCCGCGGCCCCGGTGGTGTCCAGGTTGCGGACGAAGTACTGCCGGCCGTAGATGCCCCACTGGACGAAGTAGCCGACGCGGGCGTACCCGGTCTCGACGATGTCCGACGTCGTCACCTTCACGGGGGTGGAGGCGGCCGAGAGGTTGTCGTACAGGTCGCGGGCCTTGACCGTGAAGGAGTACTCGGTCGAGGGGGACAGGCCGGAGACGACCGCCGTCGTGCCCGTGACGGTCGTGGCCAGGGTCGAGCCGGCGAAGACGTCGTAGTTGGCCACGCCGGTGTTGTCGGTGGAGGCCGTCCAGGCCAGCGTGACGCTGCTGGAGGTCTTGGCCGTGCTGCGCAGTCCCGACGGCACCGACGGCGCCTGCGAGTCGTCGGCCGGGTTGCGGGTGGTCACCTTCAGCGGCGCGGAGGCGGCCGACAGGGTGCCCTTGCGGTCCTTGGCCTTGACGGTGAACGTGTACTCGGTGTTCGGCGTCAGGCCGGAGACCGTGCCGGAGGTCTCGGTGACCGAGGCGGCCAGGGCGGAGCCGTTGTAGATCTCGTACCCGACGATGGGCAGGCTGCCCTGGGTGGCGGCGTCCCAGGCGAGGGAGACCGTCTTGGTGGTCTTGACCGGCGAGCGCAGGTTCCCGGGGGCGCCGGGCGGCGCGTCGGGGGTGCCGTCGCAGTTGACGTCGTTGATCCGGCAGCTCGTCGGCTCGGCGTTGGCCGTGCTCACGGTGAAGCTCGGGCTGTAGGGCTCGGTGGTCGCGCCGGCGTTCACGGTGGTGTTGTAGTGGACGGGGGTCAGGGTGACGGTCCGCCCGCTCTGGGTGAGTGAGCCGTTCTGGGCGTTGCTCGCGGTGACGCCCGCGGGCAGCTCGAACACGATCGACCAGCCGTTCAGCGCGGTGGTGCTGTTGTTGGCGACGATGAACTTGGCCGAGGTGCCGTTGACGTCGTACGTGGCGCTGACCGGCGGCTTGGCGGGCGGGTCACCGCCGGTGCCGTCGCAGTTGGCGCCGTTGATCAGGCAGCTCGTCGGCTGGACGGCCGAGCTCAGCGTCACCTTGGGGCTGTAGGGTTCGGTGTTCTTCCCCGCCTGCACGGTGTTGATGTAGAAAGCGGGGGTGAGCGTCACCTTGGTGCCGTTCTGGCGGATGGTGGCGTTCTGGGGGTTGCTCGCGGTGACCCCGGACGGCAGCTCGAAGACGATCGACCAGCCGCTGACGGCGGTCGTGCCCGGGTTGCTCACCAGGAAGGTGCCGGTGTTCCCGGAGAGGGAGAACGTGGCGATGAGGCGGCTCGCGGCCTGTGCGGGAAGGGTGCACATGCCGATGATCACGAGGACGGCGATCAGGGGGGTGACTAATCGGCGCACGTCAAGGACCTTTCTTTAAAGAAAGTTTCCTAACAATTACGCGGATCGTAAGCCCCTCCCACTCAACTTGCAAGAGCCTGTCTGATCTAGCCTGACAAGATGCGAGGGGTGCTGCCGGTCCTGCTGTCGGCGTGGTTCATGGCCCAGTTCGACTTCTTCGTGGTCAACGTGGCCGCGCCGGCCATCGAGCACGACCTGAGCGCCGGTCCGGCCGCCCTGGAGCTGATCGTGGCCGGGTACGCCTTCACGTACGCGGCCGGCATGATCACCGGCGGCCGGCTCGGCGACCGCCACGGCTACCGGCGGCTGTTCGTCCTCGGCGTGGCCGGGTTCACCGTCGCCTCGGTGTTGTGCGGCCTCGCGCCCGGCGCCGCCTGGCTGGTCGCCGCCCGGCTGCTCCAGGGCCTGGCCGGCGCCGTCATGGTGCCCCAGGTGCTGGCCATGATCTCGGCCGTCTACCCGCCGGAGCGCCGCGGCCGCGCCCTCGGCTGGTACGGCGCCGCCGGCGGCCTCGGCTCCATCGCCGGCCAGGTGCTCGGTGGCCTGCTGCTCACCGCCGACGTGTTCGGCCTGGGCTGGCGGGTGATCTTCCTGATCAACCTGCCGGTCGGGCTGGTCGTCGTGCCGCTGGCCCGGTGGCTGCTGCCCGAGGCCGATCCGCACAAGCCCGTCGCGTTCGACCTGCCGGGCGCGGCGGGTCTGGCCGCCGGGCTGGCGCTGCTGCTGGTGCCGCTCGGCCTCGGCAACAGCCTGGGCTGGCCCGCCTGGACGTGGGCCGCCATGGCGGCGAGCGCGCCGGTGTTCGCGCTGACCTGGTGGTGGCAGCGGACGCTGGCCGCCCGGGGCGGGCAGCCGGTGCTCGACCTCGGCCTGCTCAAGGTCCACTCCTACCTGGCGGGCGTCGGGGCGATCGTCGCGTTCATGGCGTACTTCGCCTCGTTCATGTTCACGCTGACGCTGCTGCTGCAGAGCGGGCTCGGGCTCACCGCGTTCCAGGCGGGCCTGGCCTTCGCGCCGATGGGCGTGCTGTTCACCGTGACCTCGCTGCTCGGCACCCGCCTGGTCGGCCGGTACGGGCTGGTCGTCGTCATGATCGGCGGCCTGGTCACCGCCCTGGGGCTGGCGCTGCTGGTGGCCGGGGCCGGGTGGGGGCTGCCGTACGTCATGGTCGCGCTCATGCTCGTGGGCTCGGGCAACGGCCTGGTCCTGCCGCGGCTCATCGGCGCGGCGCTGGTGGAGGTCGCGCCGCACCAGGCCGGCATCGGGTCGGGCGTGCTCAGCACGGCGCAGCAGTTCGCCGGCGCGGGCGGCGTGGCGGTGATCGGCGCGGTCTACTTCGCGGTCGCCGAGGGCGGCCACCACGCGCGGGCCATGCGCTGGTCGGCGGCCATCGACCTGGCGCTGATCCTGCTGGTGGTGGCGATGGTGGCCTACAACCGGCGGCGCGCGCTCAGGAAGGCGTCGGGAGCAGGGCCCCGTAGAGCCGTCTCGCCTGGATCCTGACCACCAGCCGGCGGTCGGCGACCATCCGGTGCAGGAACGCCAGCTCGCCCGCGGCGTCACCGAAGGACGGCTGCATGGCCAGCAGCTCCAGGCCCACCTCGTCACCCGGCCGGTCGCTCACGGGGGACAGCTCGGCCTCGCCCTCGGCGACGGCGTAGGAGCCGAAGTCGTCGCTGGCGACGTAGAGCGCGCAGCGGGGGTCCTGGTGCAGGCGGCGCACCGTCAGCCGGTCGGCGACGGTCGAGATCCGTACCACCCGCCGCGGCGGGTCCCAGGTGTAGACCACCGTGGACAACTGCGGACGGCCGCCGCCGCCGTTCGTGGCGAGCGCGCCGAAGCGCTGGCCGGCGAGCAGCGCCGACAGGTCCTCCTCGGGCAGCTCCAGCGGCTGTGCGCCCATCGAGCCCATCGAGCCCATCGCCCCCATTGCCTCCTGTGACATCCTTCGACCCCCGTCGTGATGCGAATATGTCAGCCTATCCCGAGTTGCCGGGAGAACGACTGGACGTCGGAGATCACCCAGTATTCGGAGAATCGTCCGTCCGTGGCACGCAGGAGGTCGTGCCCCGAGAAGGAGACGGGGGTGCCCGGCGGGGCGCTCGCGCCGGGCAGGCCGCCCCGGTAGGCGCCGGTGAACGTCCAGCGGGCGGCGACCAGGTCGCCGTCGACGGCCGGGCCCACGTCGAGCGTGACCCGGACGTCGTCGAACGGTTCGTGGCCCTGCCGGATCGCCTCGATCAGCCCGTCGGGGCCGTGCACGTCCGCGCCGGGCCAGTGGCCGACGAACTCGGGGGTCACCAGGTCGTGCGCGAGGGGGAAGTCGCCGTTCCACAGTTCGAGCAGCCAGCGCTCGTACAGTTCGGTCAGCATGGCGGCACGACTACCCGCGCGGGAGGCCCCTAGCCGCAGTTGCCCCAGCTGGTACGGCCGCCGCCGGCGATGGACCCGTCGGTCCCCTGGATCGTGCCCCAGAACTTCACGCAGGCGCTCTTGGCCCAGTACTTGACCGGCCCGGCGTACTGCCCGAACTTGCCGGCGTCCATGCGCACGATCGGGTCCTGCTTCTCGTCCTTGACCGGCTTGGGCATGACGGTGAGCCTGGCGCTCATCTGCGTCTTCGAGCCGATGAAGCTGGACTTGATGGTGACCACGCAGTTCTGACCGGTGCCGCGGTTGTACAGGAGGTAGACCGTGCCGTAGCGCTTGCCGCCCTGGGTCTTGACGGGCTTCGCGCCGCCGGAGACGAGCCCGAAGCCCGATCCGCAGACGCCCTGCGGGGTGCTCGCGGCCGTTGCGTTCGCCGGGGTCGCGAGAACGCCGCTGAGACCGATCGCCGCCGTCAGAAGGATTGCCTTTGCGGGCATGCGCACCAGTACGTCCCTTTCGGTGGGTCTTGACTGAAGATCTCGACAAGCATGCCCGAAATCTGGTTATCGGTCCAGGCTTTACGGGGGAAAGCATGGCAACGGTAAGTTGCCGCTATGACTCTCGCCATCATCAACGGATATGTCGTGCCGGTTGACGGAGATCCCATCGAGGGCGGCACCGTCCTGGTCGGCGACGGGAAGATCCTCGCCGTGGGGCGGGACGTGACCATCCCCGACTCCGCCACCGTCGTGGACGCGGACGGCGGCTGGGTGCTGCCCGGTTTCGTCGAGGCGCACGGTCATCTCGGCGTGTACGAGGAGGCCGAGGGCTGGGCGGGCAACGACACCAACGAGATGACCGACCCCAACGGGGCCCGGCTGCGCGCCCTCGACGCCATCAACCCGGCCGACCAGGGCTTCGCCGACGCGCTGTCCGGCGGCGTCACCACGGTCGTGATCAAGCCGGGCTCCGGCAACCCGATCGGCGGCCAGACGGTCGCGGTCAAGTGCTGGGGCAGGTCGGTCGACGAGATGCTGGTCAGAGAGCCGGTGAGCGTCAAGAGCGCGCTGGGGGAGAACCCCAAGCGCGTCTACGGCGACCAGAAGAAGCTGCCCTCCACCCGGCAGGGCGTGGCCGCGGTGATCCGCGACGCCCTCATGAAGGCGCAGGACTACAAGGCGAGGAAGGCCGCGGCCGAGCGCGAGGACAAGCCGTTCGACCGCGACGGCACGCTGGAGATCCTGGTCCGGGTGCTCGACGGCGAGCTGCCGTGGTGCCAGCACGCGCACCGGGCCGACGACATCGCCACCGCGTTGCGCCTGGCCGACGAGTTCGGCCACCGCCTGATCCTCAACCACGGCACCGAGGGCCACCTGCTGGCCGACACGCTGGCCGAGCGGAACGTGCCGGTCATCATCGGCCCGCTGTTCACCAGCCGGTCGAAGGTCGAGCTGCGGCAGCGCGCCCTGCGCAACCCGGGCATCCTCGCGCGGGCCGGGGTCGAGCTGGCGATCACCACCGACCATCCGGTGGTGCCCATCCACTTCCTCGTCCACCAGGCCACCCTCGCCGTCAAGGAAGGGCTCGACCGGGACACCGCGCTGCGCTCGATCACCGTCAACCCCGCCCGCATCATGGGCCTCGACGACCGGGTGGGCTCGCTGCGCCCCGGCCTCGACGGAGACGTGGTGATCTGGTCGGGCGACCCGCTCGACGTGATGAGCCGGGCGCTGAGGGTGTTCATCACCGGGCGTGAGGTGTACTCCTACGTGGACGGGGAATCCGTCGTGGCCGATCCCTATTACCGCGAGTCACGGTGATGTAGGCGACTGTCAAGTGCGCGACGGCCGGGAACGCTCATAGTAGGTGCACTGAGTCGGAGAAAGGCGCCCCCCATGACAGCTCCGCACCCCGCCAGGAGACCCAGCAAGGCCCTCCTGATCGGACTGGTCGTCTCAGGCGTCCTCGCGCTGATCGTCCTCGGTCTCATGCTGCACAAAGGCGGACCGGTCGGGTTCGGGCTGTCGGCGGTGCTCGGGCTAGCGCCGCTGCCGGTGCTGCTGGCCGCGGTGCTCTCGCTCGACCGGCTGGAGCCGGAGCCGAAGCTGCACCTGGCCTTCGCCTTCGCGTGGGGCGCGGGCCTGGCGATCGTGCTCGGCGTCGGGCTGACGCTGGCCGGACAGGCGCTGTTCCTGCGGGCCGGGTACGGCGCCCAGCTCGTCAACGACGTCGGCACCGTGTTCCTGGCCCCGGTGATCGAGGAGGCGCTGAAGGGGTCGGCGCTGCTGCTGCTCCTGCGCAGGAAGCAGGAGATCGACGGCCTGACCGACGGCATCGTCTACGCCTCCATGGCGGGGCTCGGCTTCGCCGCCGTGGAGAACATCGGCTACTACCTGATCGCGTTCGGCCAGGACGGCACCGGCGCCGCGGTCCGGCTGTTCGTGCTCAGAGGGCTGATCGACCCGCTCGGCCACCCCATCTACACCTCGATGATCGGGCTCGGCGTCGCCTACGCGCTCACCCGCCGCACGCCCGCCAGGTTCGCCGCGATCCCGCTCGGCTACCTGGGCGCGGTCGTCCTGCACGGGCTGTGGAACGGCGCCGCCTCCACCCAGTCGCTGGCCTGGCTGGGCACGGCGTACCTGGTGATCATGGTGGCGCTGGTCCTGCTCATCGTGGTCACCGTCGTCGAACGCCGCCAGCTCGTCTCGAAGATGGGCGTCTACCTGCCCGGCTACGGACAGACCGGCCTGGTCACGGCGGCGGACCTGAAGATGCTCAGCACGCTCAAGGCCCGCAAGGCGGCCCGCAGGTGGGCCAGGGGCGCCGGGCTCGGCCGCGCGATGAGCGACTACCAGCAGGCGGCGACCGAGCTGACCGTGCTGCACCTGCGGGCCGAACGGCAGGGCATGGACCCGGCCAGGTTCGCCATGGAACGCGACGCCCTGCTCACCTCGATGGCCCACGCCCGCCGCTGGTAGCCGGGACCGGGCTCAGGGCCGGGCTCAGCGGCGGACCCAGCGGCGGGCTCAGGGGCGGGTGAGCACGGCGGCCAGGGCCGTCACCGCCGCCAGCACGATGCAGGCCGCCACCGCGACCGTCGCCCCCCGGTCCACGCCGAACGCGCCGACGACCGCGGCCACGCCGGCCGCGCCCAGGGAGGAGCCGACGTAGCGGGCGGTGTTGTTGGCGCCCGACCCCATGCTGACCCGGTGGGCCGGCACGCTCTCGATCGCCAGGTGGGTGATCGAGGAGTTGATCAGCCCGGACCCGGCGCCGCTCACCACCAGCCCGGCGATGACCAGCGGCAGGTCCAGCGAGCCGCCCACGCCCAGCAGGCCGGCGAACCCGAGCGCGGTCAGGCCGAGGCCGAGGGCCAGCCGGGCGGCGGTGCGCAGGCGTACCAGCCGGGACGCCAGCGACACCGCGAACGACGTGCCCGACCAGAGGCAGAACAGCAGGCCGGTCTGCAGCGGCGTCAGCGCGTGCGCGGTCTGGAGCACGGTCGGCAGGTAGCTGAGCAGGCCCACCACCGCCGCCCCGACGACCAGCGCGCCGCCGGTGGCGACCAGGAACACCGGCCGTCCGAACAGCTCCAGGTCGAGCAGCGGCTCCGGACGCCGGCGCTCCACCGACACGAACGCCGCCACCAGTACCGCCGCCAGCGCGAACGCCCCGATCACCACCGGACGCCCCCACCCGGCACGCCCTTCGGTGACCCCCGCGACCAGCGCCCCCACGCCCAGGCTGAGCAGCACCACGCCGGGCACATCGAACCGGCGCGGGGCGGGGGAGCGCGACTCGGCCAGCAGCCGCGCCGAGGCCACCGCCAGGGCGAGCGCGGCGGCCGACAACACCCAGTAGACCGCCCGCCAGCTCACCGCCGTGGCCAGCACGCCGGAGGCCAGCGGGCCGAGCGCGGTGCCCAGCCCGATCATGGCGCCGTACAGCCCGGTGGCCCGCACCCGCGCGGCGCCCGAGGGGAAGGCGTGGCCGACGATGCCCAGGCTGGCGGCCAGCATCGCCGCGCTCGCCCCGCCCTGCGCCAGCCTGGCCAGCACGAACACCGGCACCGACGTGCTCAGCGCGGCCGCCACCCCGGCGGCGGCCAGCACGGCCGACCCCCACACCAGCACCCGCCTGCGCCCGTGATCGTCGGCCAGCCCGCCGGAGACCAGCAGCAGCGCCGACAGCCCGAGCGAGATGCCGCCCAGCATCCACACCGGCCCCGTCGGCCCGGCGCCCAGGGACGCGGCCGTCTGCGGCAACGTCACCATCGGCACCGTGTAGTTCGTCAGCACGAGCAGGGGCGCCGAGGACGCCACAGCGAGCGTGCCCGGCCGGACCTGGGTCAGTTCGGTCATTGAACTCATGCGGCGCAACGTATCACGGTTCGGTGAATGAACTAACATGGCTCCCATGGCGCTCGGCAAGAACTACGAAGGCCAGGACTGCTCGCTGGCCAGGGCCCTGGAAGTGATCGGCGAACGGTGGACGCTGCTGGTCGTCCGCGACGCCATGTACGGCGTGCGCCGCTACGGCGACTTCCTCGCCCACCTCGACATCCCGAGGGCGGTCCTGTCCCAGCGGCTCGGGGCGCTGGTCGAGGCCGGCGTGCTGGCCAGGAGCCGCTACCAGGACAACCCGCCCCGCGACGAGTACGTCCTGACCGCCACGGGCCGCGAGTTGTGGGTCCCCATGCTGGCCCTGTCCCAGTGGGGCGAGCGCAACCTCGGCGGGGACGGCCCGCGCCGCCTGTTCCACCACGCCGCCTGCGGCGCCCGGCTCGACCCCGTGTCCCGGTGCCCGTCGTGCGGCACGGCCGTCGGGCTGGAGGACATCGAGGTGCGCCCCGGCCCCGGCCTGACGGACAACCGTGATGATCCGGTCAGCGTTCTGCTCAGGGCACCCCACAGGATGCTTGCTCCGATCTCCTGACAAAATCGGGCGGTACCCCTCGAAAGGAGATCAGATGAGCTGGGCGGAGATCGGGTCCGAGGAGGAGTTGCGGGAACTGCTGGGCGAGGTGATGCCGAGGGCCGTGACCAAGGAGCGGGTCCGGCTGCACGCGCGTGATCGCGACTGGCTGGCGGCCTCCCCGTTCTGCCTGATCGCCACGTCCGACGCCGAGGGCAACTGCGACGTCTCGCCCAAGGGCGACCCGGCCGGGTTCGTCCACGTCATCGACGACACCACGATCGCCATCCCCGACCGTCCGGGCAACCGCCGCGCCGACGGGTTCCTCAACGTGCTGAAGAACCCGCACGTCGGCCTGATCTTCCTGATCCCCGGCCGCAACGAGACCCTGCGCGTGAACGGCCGCGCCCGGCTCGTGCGCGAGGCGCCGTTCTTCGACGAGATGGTCGTCAAGGGCCACCGGCCGCGGCTGGCCCTGGTGGTGGAGATCGAGCAGATCTTCTTCCACTGCGCCAAGGCGTTCCTGCGCTCGCAGCTCTGGACGCCCGACTCCTGGAACCCGTCCGTCCTGCCCTCGCACGCCACTCTGATCAAGGAGGTTCAGGTGGTCGAGGAGACGCTGGAGCAGTTGGAGTCGTACTACGGCGAGGGCTACGCCAAGAGGCTCTACGGCTGAGACCGGACGGCCGGCGGGGGGAGCCGGTCGTGTCGGGCCTCAGCGGTGCGGTGAATTCGTGCGGTTCAGGCGGCCGGCGTCGGTCCGCCGGGGAAGCGGATCACGTTCCGGCCGCTGTAGGCCCGCAGATCGACCACCTTGGGGTCGGTGGCCTCGGTCCTTCGGCGGCGGACCGCCGCCCGGATGTCGCGGATCTTGTGCCTGGCGATGTGCGGCGGCACCACCGCAAGCCTCTTCATGTGAGCCCCCCCGTGATGTTTCTGTTACCTCTGTTATCTACCGATACAGCCGTAAGTTCGCTGTAAAGGGTAGCTAATAGGGCAACTTTCGCCCTGAGGGGGTGCGCAGATCGGGTTCGGCCGACGGATGCGGACGCCTGATGGCCGTCGATTTCGGGACTCTGACACGTTTCACGGTCTTCCCCCTTCCGGGCCGCCGCCGGCTGACGGCGGCTCGGCGGGTGCCGCCACCCGCCTTGCGCGCCAACCTAACCGGGGCTCCCCGGACCGCTCAACGCATTTCTACGGCCTCGCGTGCGGGTGCGCCCGCGTCACGTCCCCGGAACCAGGCGGGCGGTCACGCCGATCCGGTTCCAGGCGTTGATCATCGCGATGGCGACGACGAGGGCGGCGAGCTGCTTGTCGTCATAGTGCTCGGCCGCCTGCTGCCACACCTCGTCCGGCACGGCCTCGCCGCGGTCGGCCAGGCGGGTCGCCTCCTCGGTCAGCGCCAGCGCGGCCCGCTCGGCCGGGGTGAAGACCGTGGCCTCCCGCCAGGCGGCGACCGACCACAGCCGCTCGTCGCTCTCCCCGGCCTTCTTCATGTCCGCGCTGTGCATGTGCACGCAGTAGCCGCAGCCGTTGATCTGGCTGGCCCGCAGCTTGACCAGCTCGATCGTGGCCGCGGGCAGGTCGCTGCCGTGCATGTACGCCTCCACCGCCAGGAACCCCCGGTACGCCTCCGGGGCGAGCTTGGCGATGTCGATGCGCTGGGTCATGGTGATCCTCCCTGTGTCGTCACTTCCATGACACAGGACGAGGTGGCCCGGCGCGATGTGACAGCTCCGGGCCGGTCGTGTCAGCCCCGGCAGTTGCCCCACGAGCCGCGGCCGCCCCACGCCTCGACACGGTTGTCCGGGGTGCGCGTCCAGCCCGCGTACTTCACGCACTTCCAGCTACCGTCGATGTGGCCGGTCTCGGCGTAGAAGCGGTAACGCTGCACGTCCTCGCTGCGGCCGCCGCCGCGGACCTCGATGGAGGCGCCGGTGACCGTAGGGGTGCCGCGGAAGGCGGTCTTGATCGCCGCCACGCAGTTCTTCCCGGCGCTCTTGTTGTACATGAGGTAGACGTGCCCGAACACCTTCCCGTCGCGCGTCTTCATCGCGCGGTGGCCGTCCTGCACCCGGTGGTAGCCCGCGCCGCAGACGCGCTCGGGCGTCTCGGGGGCGGTGGCCGCGGAGGCGGCGGAGGGGGTGGCGGCGAGACCGGCGGCGACCAGGCCGGCCGCGATGACCGTTCGCGTCAGCACGATATTCCCTTCGGCGGGGGATATTAAGGACGTCGTCGATCTTTACCGAGACTTGACCGCAATTCAAGGGGGTTGGTGAATGCCGCTCATCGCGGTGTCCGCCGTCTGGGCGGTGTTCTGGGGGTCCTGGGCGGCTCTGCTGCCTGCCGTGAAGCAGGAGCTCGGCGTCTCGGCGGCGCAGCTCGGCACGGCGCTGAGCGCGGTGCCCGTCGGGGCCCTGCCCGCGATGGCGCTGACCGGCCGGCTGGCCCGCGGGCGCGAGCGCCATGCCCTCATGGCGACGACCGCCCTGTTCGGGCTGGCCGTGGCGGGCCTGGCCGCGGTCACCGCGTACTGGCCGCTCGTGGCCGGGCTGCTGCTGCTCGGCGCGGCCAGCGGGGCGCTCGACGTGGCGCTCAACCTGACCACGGGACGCGTCGAGCGCGAGAGCGGCCGGCGGCTCTTCCAGGCGGTGCACGCGGCCTTCCCGCTCGCGGTCATCGTGGCCGCCCCGCTCACCGGCCTGGCCCGGTCGCTCGGCCTGGACGTCCGGGCCGTGCTGCTGGTGATCGCGGTGCTGGTGGCGGCGACGTCCCTGTCGCTGCCCGCTCTGGCCGTGGGCGGCGGCCGGGCCGCCCCCTCCGGCGACCACCACGCGGGGCGCCGGCTGTGGGGCGTCGCGCTGCTGCTCGGGACGCTGGCCGGATGCGTGCTGGTGATCGAGAACGCCGTCGAGCAGTGGTCGGTGCTCCTGCTGGAGGAGCACCGGGCCGCCACGCCGCTCATGGCGAGCCTGGCTCCCTCGGTCTACATGGCCGCGCTCACGGCCGGCCGGATCGCCGCGCAGACCCTGCCTCCGGTGCCCCTGCGCGCGCTGTACCTGGTCGCCGGGGTGGGCGGCGCGGCCGGGATCGGCCTGGCCGGGCTCGGTGACGGCGTGCCGCTGTCGATGGCGGGCTTCGCCCTGACCGGGCTGGCGCTCGGGCCGCTGGTGCCCGCGCTGCTCAGCCGCTCGGCCGCCGACGACCCGACCGGGACGCTGGTGTGGGGCGTCTCGATGGTCTCCTACGCCGGGTTCGTCGTCAGCCCGCTGCTGGTGGCGGGGCTGACCGGACCGTTCGGGCTGCCCGTCGCGCTCGCCGCGCTGGGCATCCTGGGGCTGCCGCTGATCGTACGGTTCGTCATCATCGATGGGGACTCGGCGTGAATATGGTGTTTCGTTGGGGAAAGCGCACCACGGTTCGGGGTATTGCCCCAGGTGATTCGGACGTGAAGAGGGGATCACCATGGCCGTCTGCGACAACTGCGGCAACGACTACGACATGGCCTTCGAGGTGCACGCGCAGGGGGCCGTGCACACCTTCGACTGCTTCCAGTGCGCGATCGAGGCCATGGCGCCGATCTGCGAGCACTGCGGCACCAAGGTCATCGGGCACGGCGTCCAGTCGGGCGAGCACTGGTACTGCTGCGCCCACTGCGCCCGCGAGGAGGGCAACAAGGGCATCGTCGACCGGGTGATGGCGAGCTCGTCCGCCTGACCGGACGGCGTCAGGCCGGGCCCAGCAGCGATCGCACGCGGCTCAGGGCGCGGTCGAGCGCGTCCTGAGGCACCGGCGCGGCCAGGTCGAGGGTGATGGCGCCGTTCTTCGCCTCCCACAGCCCGGCCACCCGGCCCTCGTGCACCACGACGGGCGAGATCCAGCCCGCCTGGCGGCTGACCTTGGGCTTGAGCGACGGCGGGACGAGCGGGGCGAGCGTCCGCGGCGCCCCCAGGATGAACTGGTCGAAGCCCGGCAGCAGGTGGACCTCCTGCGAGGGCCGGGTGGCGGCCAGCTCGTCGGCGTGCTCGGCCAGCGCGTACAGGGTCGTGCCGTCGTCGGCCCTCACCTCCACCAGCTCCGGGGCCAGGCCCTTGACCCACGCCTTGAGCACCGCCTTCCTGGCCACGCCGCCGAACAGCCAGGTGTCGAACATCTCCGGCGTGGCCGGCCCGTGGGCCCCCAGGAACGCCCGCAGCACCCGCACGCCCGCCTCCTCCTGGCCGGGCAGCTCCCCAGGCCAGCCCGGCACCCACGATCGCGGCGCGGTGAAGGTCACCTTGCCCTCGCGGGGCGGCCCGTAGCACAGCTCGCCCAGGCGGCTCAGCGGCTTGAGCAGCGCTCCCCATCCGGACGTCAGCGCCTCGCGGAGATGGGCGTCGCCGGTCAGCGCCACGATCGCGTCGACCAGCTCCTCGCGGGTCAGCGGCGCACCCTTCAGCGCCTCGGGAACGGCCTCGATGACGGCCTCGATCTCCGCGGCGGTCACGCCGTGCCCGCGCTGCCAGGAGCCCTTCTCCCAGAAGCGCAACGTGCTCAGCGCCGCGCACAGGCCGGCCAGCTCGTCGGCGGGCACCAGGTGGAGGGTGCCGCGCATGAGCCAGGTCTTGACCAGGGTCCGATCGCTCCACAGGGCCCGGTCGATCTCACCGGGGTCGGGCCGGGCGCTCCTGACCGCCACCGCGAGCTGGGCCGAGGAGGCGACCTGCGCCTGCACCCCGCACAGCCGGCGGGCCACCGACACCGCGTCCGGCCCGTCGGCCGCCGCCACGAACTGCCTGCGCAGCCGCCAGGAGAGGATCTGCGGCCAGGTGAGCTCCATCGTCATGCGTCACTTCTACCGCCTCCCACCGACGTTCCGCACATTGGGCGAAAAAAGGGGATATGAGAGGATCAAGCGTGCCTCTCGACGGTCATCTTCTCGCGCTGTTCGCGGTCACCACCATCGTGGCGATGATCACGCCCGGCCCCGACATGCTGTTCGTCCTGGGCTGCGGGATGCGGGGCGGCCCCAGGGCCGGGCTGCTGGCCACGGCCGGGGTGGCGACCAGCGAGGCGATCCACGTCGCCGTGGCCGCCGCGGGGCTGGCCGCGCTCTTCGCGGCCGTGCCGGTCGCCTTCACCGTCGTACGGATCGGCGGCGCCGCGTACCTGATCTACCTGGGCGTGCGGATGTTGCGGGACCGCAAGGGCGGGGTGAGCGACATGCCCGAGCCGGGCACCGGGATGTCCGGCCGCCGGGCCTACCTGAGCGGCCTGCTGACGAACCTGCTCAACCCCAAGATGGTCACCTTCACCGTCGCCTTCCTCCCGCAGTTCGTCGATCCGGGGCTGGGGCGGATGTGGCTGCAGTTCGCCGTGCTCGGCGCCGTCCTGATCGCCTTCGAGTTCGTCGTGGACGGCGCGGTGGGCGTGCTGGCCGGGCGCATCGGCGGATGGCTGCGCCGCAGCGCCGTCGCCCGCCGCCGGGTGAACACGGCGACGGGCGGCATCTTCGTCGGGCTCGGCGTGAAGCTCGCCGTGGAGCGTTGAACGCCGGTCAGCCGGTGAAGCCGATGTCCTCGTAGCGCAGGTCGTAGAAGCCGCGCGCGCCGACGTTGGCCAGCGTCTGCTTGGCCGCCACGTTCTGCGGACGCTGGTAGAGCGGCAGGACGTTGACCAGCTTCCAGATCAGCCCGTCGGCTTCGTTCGTCTGGGTGCGGGCGCCGGCCGGGTCGAGGTTCTGGGCCGCCTTGTCCATGGCCTGGTCGATCTCCGGCGAGCCGGTACGGCCGAAGTTGGCGTTCCACGTCTTGCCGTTCGCCGAGTTCGCGTAGATCCCGTAGCTGCTCGAAATCGGATAAGGCGTCCCGATGTAGGCGAAGGGCGTGATGTCGAAGTTGCCGGGGATGACGTACTTGGTGAAGAAGTCGTCGCTCGGCACCGCCTTGATGGTGAGCTTGACCCCGATCTGGGCCAGCATGTTCTGGGCCAGCTCACCCTCGGACTTGCTGAGCTGCACCCCGGACGGCACCACGAACCGCAGGTCGAGCGGCTGCCCGTTCTTCTGCCTGACGGCCCCGTTCAGCTTCCAGCCGGCCGCGTCGAGCATTTGCTTGGCGCGTTCGGGGTTGTAGACGCCGAGACTTCCGGCGTTGTCCAGGTAGCCCTCCTGGGTGTTCATGAAGAAGTGGTTGTTCAGCAGCGCGATCGGCCAGTCGAGCCCCTGCAGGTCGGACTGCGCGATGGCCTGCCGGTTGATGCCGAGCTGGATGGCCTGGCGCACGTTCACGTCCTTGAGCGGCTCGCTCGACCCGTTGAAGGTGAAGTGCCGGAAGTCGGGCCCGGCGGCCTGGCGCACCTGGGCGCCCTGCGTGGCCCTGGCCCGCGCGTAGTCGGGCGCCGACGGCCCGACGTCGATGAGGTCGAGCTCCCCGTTGCTGAACGCGCCGATCAGTGAGTCCTGCTCCGAGGCCCGGTAGATGATCTGGTCGAGCTTGGCCCGGTTGCCCCACCAGGCGTCGTCGCGGACGATCGTGATCGTCTTGGCCGTCTGGTCGAAGCCCTTGAACTTGAACGGCCCGGCGGTCACCGGGATCTTGTTCAGCCACGCGGTGTTGAAGGCCTGCGGTGTCCGGTTCGTGGCGGCCGGCAGCAGCGGCCCGAACAGCGACTGCCAGTCGCCGAACGGCTTGGCGAAGGTGACCTTCACCTCGTGGTCGTCCTTGCCCCGCTCGACCTTCTCGATGTCCTGGTAGCCGGTGGCCGAGACGATGTGGAACTCGGGGTTGCGGCCGTTGAGCGCCTGCCACTGGGCCTGGTAGTCGGCCCAGGTGATCGGCTGCCCGTCCGACCACTTGGCCTTGGGGTTGAGCGTGTAGGTGACCACCTGCTTCGGGCTCTGGTCGGTGACCTTGGCGTCGAGTACGTAGTCGGGATCGACGGTGATCTCCGCCTTCTCGTCGGAGACGAACGGCGAGGGCAGCAACGCGTTGCTGATCACGGCCGCCACCGCCAGGTTGCCGTCGACGTGGTTCCGGTTCCACTGGCTGGGGAACTCGTTGATGCCCCAGCGCAGCGTGCCGCCGTCCTTGACCTTGTCGCGCGGCTGCGGGTTGATGTCGAAGGCCTTGATGGTCTTGTGCGCGCCTTCCGTGCCGCTCGCCGAGCCGCCCCCCGAGCCGCCGCCGCCACAGCTCACCAGCGACAGCGAGCCGGTCACGGCGACGGCCACGACAAGACGTGAAGCTTTCATCGAGCGCATTCCTCCTGATCTAGACGACGTCGAGCCTCTCGGCGTAATGGCAGGCCGCGCCCTGGTCGTCGCCCACCGGCAGCACCTCGGGCTCGACGTCCACGCAGAGCGCGCGCTCGTCGTGGGTGAGCACCGAGCGGAACTTCGGGCAGCGGGTGCGGAAGCGGCAGCCGGTCGGAGGGTGGGCCGGGCTGGGCAGGTCGCCTTCGAGCAGGATGCGCTCGCGTACGCGCTCACGCGCCGGGTCGGGCAGCGGGATCGCCGACAGCAGAGCCTGCGTGTACGGATGCGCCGGAGCCCCGTAGACCGCGTCTACCTGCCCGATCTCGGCGATCCTGCCCAAATACATGACCGCCACCCGGTCGGCGATGTACCGCACCACCGCCAGGTCGTGCGCGACGAACAGGTACGACAGCCCGAGCCTGGACCGCAGCGAGCCGAGCAGGTTGATGATCCCGGCCTGGATCGACACGTCGAGCGCGGAGACCGGCTCGTCCAGCACCAGCAGCCTGGGCTCCAGCGCCAGCGCCCTGGCGATGCCGATGCGCTGGCGCTGGCCGCCGGAGAAGTCCTGGGGGTAGCGGGCGGCGTGCGCCGGGTCGAGGCCCACCAGGGCGAGCAGCTCGCCCACCCGCCGGCCCGGCCGGCGCTCGCCGTGGGTGCGCAGCGGCTCGGCCAGGATGTCGTAGACCGTCATGCGCGGGTCGAGCGAGGCCATCGGGTCCTGGAAGACGACCTGCATGTCCCGCCGGATCGCGGTGCGCCCGGCGCCGTCCAGCCGGGCGGTGTCGCGGCCGAGCACGACCACGCGCCCCTCCTGCGGCGGGACCAGCTCCAGGATCTGGGTGAGCGTGGTGGTCTTGCCGCTGCCCGACTCGCCGACCAGGCCCAGCGTCTCGCCCCGGCGGATGTCGAAGCTGACGCCCGCCACCGCGTGCACCGTGCCGACCCTGCGCTTGAACAGCGCCCCCTTGAGCAGCGGGTAGTCCTTGACCAGGCCGTCGACCTCCAGCACCGGCTGCTCGGCGCGCACCGCGGGGGCGACGGGCTCCCCGGCCGCGTGGCGGCCCGGGCCCTGAGGGCGGACGATCTCCCAGCGGATGCACGCCGCCCGGTGGCCCGTCGCCACCTCGAACAGCGGCGGCTCGGCCTCGTCGCACTCGTGGATCTTCAGCGGGCAGCGCGGCGCGAACGGGCAGCCCGGCGGCAGCGCCGCGGGGGAGGGCGGGTTCCCGGCGATCGGCAGCAGCGGCTGACGGCCGCCGCGGTCGACCCGCGGGATCGAGGCCAGCAACCCCGCCGTGTACGGCATGCGCATCCGGTAGTAGATGTCGTCGACGCCGCCCACCTCGACCGGGCGCCCGGCGTACATGACCAGGACCCGGTCGGCGAAGCCGGCCACCACGCCGAGGTCGTGCGTGATCATGATGATCGCCGCGCCGGTCTTCCGCTGGGCCTTCTTCAGCACCTCCAGCACCTGCGCCTGGATGGTCACGTCGAGCGCGGTGGTGGGCTCGTCGCAGATGATCACGTCGGGCTCGTTGGCGATGGCCATCGCGATCATCACGCGCTGCCGCATGCCGCCGGAGAACTCGTGCGGGAAGGCGAGCGCCCGCTCGCTCGGCGACGGGATGCCGACCAGCTCCAGCAGCTCGACGGCCTTGACCGCGGCGTTCTCCTTGCTCACCCGCTGGTGGACGCGGACGGCCTCGGCGATCTGGTCGCCCACCCGGTAGACGGGCGTGAGCGCCGACAGCGGGTCCTGGAACACCATCGACACGGTCTTGCCGCGGAAGCGGGTCAGCTCCCGCTCGGAGGCGCCGATCAGCTCCTTGCCGTGCAGCCGCACCGACCCGGTGACCCGGGCGCTCGGCGGCAGCAGGCCCATGACCGCGGCCGAGGTGACCGACTTGCCCGACCCGGACTCGCCCACGATGCCCAGCACCTCGCCCGGGCTCACCGAGTAGGTGACCCCGCGCACCGCGCGCACGTCGCCGAAGGACACGTGCAGGTCGCTGACCTCCAGGACGGGGTTCGCCGCCGGCCTCATCGCCGCGCCGCCGGGTCGAAGGCGTCGCGCAGCGCGTCGCCCATGAGGTTGACCGCCAGCACGGTGACCACCAGCAGCCCGGCCACGAACCAGAACGTCCAGGGCGCGTAGACCGCCGTGCGGGAGCCGTCGGCGATCAGCGTGCCGAAGGACACGTCGGGCGGCTGGATGCCGAACCCGAAGTACGACAGCGAGGTCTCGGTCAGGATGGCCGCGCTGACGTTGAGCGTGGCGTCGACGATGAGCAGCGAGGACAGGTTGGGGATCACGTGCCGGAAGATGATCCGCACCGGCGGCACCCCCATGAAACGGGCGGCCTGGATGTACTCGCGCTCCTTCAGCGAGATCGTCATCCCCCGGACGATCTTCGAGGTCACCATCCACAGGAACAGCGCCAGCATGACCACGAACAGCACCCACTGCCCGGCCCCGAACAGCGGCGACATGATCGCCAGGATGAGGAACGCGGGCAGCACGAGCAGCAGGTCGGTCACCCAGCTCAGCGCCCGGTCGGTCCAGCCCAGGAAGTAGCCGGAGAAGGCGCCCACCACGGCCGCCACCGCCGTGGACACCAGCGCCGCCAGCAGGCCCACGATCAGCGACTTCTGCATGCCGCGCAGCGTCACCGCGTAGACGTCGGCGCCCGTCTGGAGCGTTCCGAACCAGTGCCGCGGCGAGGGCGGCTGCAGGAACGCCGTGAAGTCCTTGTCGGCGTAGGACCACGGGCTGAACAGCGGCCCGGCGAACGCCAGCAGGAACATCAGCGCCAGCACCGCGAACCCGATCAGCCCCTGCGGTGAGCGGAAGAACCGCCCGGCCACCACCCGCAGCCGCGACGGCGCCCGGCCCAGGTCGCCGGTCAGCTCCTCCGCCAGCTCCTCGTCGGAGAGCGTCATCACGCCCGCACCCTGGGGTCGAGCGCGGCGTGCAGCAGGTCGGAGGCGAGCGCGGCGCACAACACGGCCACCGCGGCCAGGAAGGAGATCGCCGCCACGGTGTTGACGTCGTTGGTGAAGATCGAGTTGATCAGCTGCTCGCCCAGCCCGTGCCAGCCGAAGATCTTCTCGGTGAAGGTGGCCCCGGTCAGCAGGGTGCCGAACGTGAAGGCGAAGTAGGTGGCCACCGGGATCAGCGCGGTGCGCAGCGCGTGGCGGGTCAGCGCCCGGCCCCTGCTCAGCCCCTTGGCCCTGGCCGTGCGGACGAAGT
Source organism: Nonomuraea sp. NPDC001684 (assembly GCF_053596515.1). Taxonomy (NCBI): domain Bacteria; kingdom Bacillati; phylum Actinomycetota; class Actinomycetes; order Streptosporangiales; family Streptosporangiaceae; genus Nonomuraea; species Nonomuraea sp. NPDC001684. Next base: position 48,559 of record NZ_JBSFGJ010000007.1, on the reverse strand, counting down.
CGGCGCCGAGCACGTCGAGCATCATGTTGCGCTGGTAGCGGCTGAAGACCGCGACCAGGCCGACGGACAGCGAGATCGTCGGCAGGATCAGGTGTTGCACCCGGTCGAGCACGTAGCCCCAGAACCCGGTCTGCAGGCCGGCGCTGTACTCGCCGCTGACCAGCAGCACCTGGCGGCCGAAGAGGTTGTCGTTGGCCCAGGCGCCGGCCAGGATCAGCATGTTGGCCAGCACCACGACCGGCACCGCGAGCACGACGAACGACAGGCCCGTGGAGAGCCGGTCGAACCAGCCGTACTGCCGCACCGCCGCGTACGCGCCCACCAGCACCCCCAGCAGGCTTCCGAACAGCAGCCCCAGGATGACCAGCCGGAACGTGACCCCCATCCGCCGCCGAAGGTCCTCGTTCACGGGCGAGCCGGTGACGGTCTTGCCGAAGTCGCCGTGCAGCACGCCCGCGGCCCAGGTGGCGTAGCGCTGCAGCAGCGGGGTCTTGTCGTTGAGGTTGAGCGCGGTGAGCTGGGCGTCGACGACGGCGGGCGGCGGTTTCGGGGTGCGGTCGGCGTAGTTGGAACGCGGGTCGAGCGCCCCGGCGGCCAGCAGGTACGCCAGACTCGCGGCCACGCCGACCAGCACCACGTAGTTGAGCAGCCTGCGGGCCAGGAACCCCGCCATCGTCCCCCTCCCGGACGCGCACGATAGGTAGTCATACTGCTACACGCAGCAGCATCGTGGCGCGGGGAAATGCCAAAGAGGGGTTAACGTCCGGAAAGTTCGTCCACGGCGGTGCGCACGTCGTCGCTGGTGATCGTCGTGAGGTCGGCGGCGCTGGCCGACCCGCCGCCCGACGCGTGGGCGGCCAGGCGCACGTCACGGCGCATCGCGGCCCGTTCGAACAACGAGCGGGCGAAGCGGCCGTTGCCCAGGCCGTCGATCAGCCGTTCCTCGCACACCCAGGCGAACACCTCGTCGAGGTCGCGCAGGGCCTGCTCGTCGAAGCTGTCGCCGGCCTTGCCGGCCAGCAGCACCGCGATCTGCGACAGCTCGCGCGGCGAGTAGCTGGGGAAGGCCACGCGCTGGTTGAACCGGCTGGCCAGGCCCGGGTTGGTGGCCAGGAAGGAGTCCATCTCGCGCGAGTAGCCGGCCAGCACGATGACCAGCCGGTCGCGGTCGTCCTCGGCCCGTTTGAGCAGCGTCTGGACGGCCTCGGAGCCGAAGGCGTCGCCGCCCGCGTAACCGGGGTTGACCAGGCTGTAGGCCTCGTCGATGAACAGCACGCCGCCGAGCGCCCGGTCGACCAGCTCGTTGGTCTTGATCGCGGTCGCGCCGAGGTGCTGGCCGACCAGGTCGGCCCGGTGGGCCTCGACGACGTCGGGCCTGGCCAGCAGGCCGAGCGCGGCGAAGACGCGGCCGAGCACCCGCGCGACGGTGGTCTTGCCGGTGCCGGGCGGCCCGGCGAAGACGAAGTGCCGCATCTGGGGCGGCGTGGGCAGCCCGCGCTCCTGCCGCATGCGGGCCACCTGGAGCTGGGCGGCGATGGCGTGCACCTGCCGCTTGACCGGCTCAAGACCGGCCATCGCGTCGAGGTCGGCCAGCGCCTCCTCCAGCGTGGGCGTGGCCACGTAGCCGCGGAAGCGGGCGGTCAGCTCCTCGAACGCCTTGGTCACGTCGGGCGTGGTGGTGGTCACCAGGTCGTGGGTGGTCGGGGTGCCGCCGGCGCCCACCACGCGCACGTCTCTGGCCTGCGCGGCGGCCTCGACCAGGCTGCGCACGAAGCGGGCGTTGCCCAGCTCGTCGACCAGGCCGCGCCGCTGGACGTCCTCGTAGAGGCCGAGCAGGGCGCGCCTGGCGTCGGGGGCCATCGTGTCGCCCCTGCGCCGCTGGAGCACCTCGGTGATCTCGGCCAGCTCGGGGGCGGAGTAGCTGGGGAAGCGCACCCGGGTGGCGAACCTGCTGGCCAGGCCCGGGTTGCTGGACAGGAACGAGGCCATCTCCTGCTCGTAGCCGGCCAGGATGATGATCAGGCGCTCGCGGTCGTCCTCGGCCCGTTTGAGCAGGGTCTGGACGGCCTCGGCGCCGAACCTGTCGGGCTGGCCGTCGGAGGAGTTGACCAGGCTGTAGGCCTCGTCGACGAACAGCACGCCGCCGAGCGCCCGGTCGACCAGCTCGTTGGTCTTGATCGCGGTCGCGCCGAGGAACTCGCCCACCAGGTCGGCCCGCTGCGCCTCGACCACGTAAGGGGTCTCCAGCAGGCCGAACGCGTAGAAGATCTTGGCCAGCGCGCGGGCCACGCTGGTCTTGCCGGTGCCCGGCGGGCCGACGAAGACGAAGTGCCTGGTCGGGCGTTCGGCGGTGTAGCCGGCCTCGGCCCGCAGCCGGGTGGCCTCGATGGAGGCGGCGATCGAGCGGACCTGCTCCTTGACCGGCGCCAGCCCGATCATGCCCTCCAGCTCGGCCAGCGCCTCCTCGACGGAGATCTGCGGCGGCGCGCCCGCCTTGTCGGCCTGCGGCTCGGGCCGGCCCTCGCGGGCGCGCACGCGCACCTGCTGCTCCTCGGCGGACAGCTCGGCCTTGGCCCGCCGCGCCTGGAGGAACCGGTGGACCAGCACGACGACGGCCGCCAGGCAGGCGCCCCAGAGCGCGACGGCGGCCGACACGAAGGAGAGCCCGAAGGCCAGCACCCCGGCCGGCACGAGCGCGGCCAGCGTGGTCACCCACGGCGTGACCCAGCGGATGAGGTGGGCGGCGGCGGCCACGGGCAGGGCCAGCGCGACCATCGCGTGCAGCGCCATGGAGCCCGGGGGGAAGCGCCAGGAGAACAGCGGCAGCGCCAGCACCACCCAGCCGGCCACGACCAGCGCGGTCGCGGCGGCCCGCGGGAAGCGCATGGTCAGCGCCACGAAGGCGAGCGCCATCAGGACGAGGGGGAACGTCTTCAGCAGATCCCAGCCGAGCGCCGCGCCCACGCCCATGACGACGATGAGCAGGACGGCGTAGAGCACCCGGCGCACGGCGGGGGGAATCTGGAAATAACGCAGTCTCACCTGCTCGAACAGATCCCGCGCCGCGGCCCGCCCCGCGGCCTGGGCCCTGTCGGACTCACGCATCACGCCTCCCCGGTCCGCCCCCGGTTATACCGCACCCGACCGACGATTGGGCGGGCCTGACACGCTAGGTGGAGGTCACGAAAAGGGCGATCCGCCGTCCGAGTTCGGTGCCGGCGTCCTCCTGGAGGAAGTGGCCGGCGCCGGCGATCACCGGATGGGACAGCCCGGCCGTGCCCGCGACGGCCTTGAGCATGATGGGCGCCATGCCGCCGGTGATGGGGTCGCCGTCGGAGAAGGCCACCAGGAACGGGCGGTCGAGCGTGGTGAGGATCTGCCAGGCAGCGCGGTTGGCGGGCGCGGCGGGGTCGTCGGGCGTGATCGGCACGAGCTCGGGCAGGGCACGCGGGCCCGCTTTGTACGACTCGTCCGGGAACGGCGCGTCGTAGGCCGCCCGCACCTCGTCGCTGAGGCGCGTCCGGCAGCCCGCCTGGACCAGCCGGGCGATGTCCAGCGTGGGGGCGCCGGCGACGGTGTCCCTGAAGCGGTGCCAGACGTCGGGCATGGGAATGTCACCCGAGGGCAACCCCGTGTTGGCGGCCACGATCCTGGCCACGCGCTCGGGGTGCTCGGCGGCGATCCGAAGCCCGATCAGGCCGCCCCAGTCCTGGCCGACGACGGTGACGCGGTCCAGGGCCAGCGCGTCGAACAGCAGCGCGCGGGTCCACTCGACGTGCCTGGCGTAGGTGTGGTCGGCGGGGTCCACGGGTTTGTCCGAGCGGCCGAAGCCGATCAGGTCGGGGGCGATCGCGCGCAGCCCGGCCGCGGCCAGCTCGCGCATGACGTGGCGGTAGAGGAAGGACCAGCTCGGCTCGCCGTGCAGCAGGACGACCGGCTCGCCGTCCGCGGGGCCGGCCTCGACGTAGGCCATGCGCGGGCCGTCCGGCAGGTCGGCGTGGCGGGGCTCGTAGGGGAAGTCGGGCAGGTTCGCGAAACGCTCTTCGGGGGTGCGCAGGGTCCGCATAGAACAAAACTCTATTCACCGTCGCTGGTGCCTGCCGGGGAACTCGCCGACGAGCACCTGCTTGGGGGTGACGCGCAGCACGTCCGGACCGGCCAGGGCGATGCCGCGCACCTCCACCCAGAACCGCCGCTGCAACGGGTCGGCCGCGAACACCGCGACGCGCGGGTCGGCCGCCACGCCCTCCCACGCCTCGGGCCCGGCGATCAGCCGCAGCTCGCCGGAGGAGGTGACGGACCCGGCCGCGCCCACGACCCGGGGGCCCGCGGGGTCGCCGTAGGACAGGACGAGGCTCCTGGCGTAGGAGAACGCCTGGCGTGCCTCCGAGGTCAGGACCACCGAGGGCGCGCCGCCCATGGGCAGGTCGCACATGACGAGCGAGGCCCGCCAGGGCCCCGGCGCGCCGCGCCACCACGCGCGCAGGGCGCGGGCCGCGAACACCGTCATCGCCGCGGCGAGCGCGCCCACCCCCGCCCGCCAGCCCCAGGCCGACCCCAGCGCGCCGCCGACGGCGCAGCCCAGGGCGGCGAGCGCCACCAGCCCGCCCGCCGCCAGCAGCCAGCCGTCGCCCCCGCGGCGGGCCCGCAGCCAGGCCCGCACCATCGGGAACGGCACCGCCACCGCCGCCACCGCGGCCCGCGGCTCGACCGCCAGCGCCCCGCCGACCAGCGGCACCAGCACCGACCAGGTCCTGATGAGGACGATCCACAACGTCACGCCGGCGTTCCTGGCCGCCGTGCGCTCGCCCGTGACGCGGGCCAGCTCGGCCAGCGCGGGCATCGGCCGCCCCCGCCACGACTCCGCCAGCACCCGGACGACCGTCAGCGCCGGCCACATCAGCACCACGATCCCGGCCAGCCCCGCCCAGACCGGATCCCGCCAGGACGGCGCCGCGTGCGCCGCGCCCAGCAGCAGCCACCCCGCGAACGCCGGCACCGACAACCCGGCCGACACCACGGCCGCGCCCAGCCAGGGATCGCGCCCGGCCATGGCCGGCACGTACGCCCAGACCCCCACCCGCCGCGCCTGCCGGACCGTCAGCGGCACCAGCGCGGCCAGCGCGGCGAACCCGCACCACCGGGCCCACCCCGCGGAGTCGAGGGCCAGCGCGGCCGCCGTGACGGCGATCGTGGCCAGGGCGAGCAGCAGCCGGGCCTGGCGCGCCCACACCTCCAGCGCCCGCCTGGCCCGTCCCGTCTGGCGCGGGTCGACCGGCCAGGCGGGATCGTGGTGCGGGCGCGGACGGTCCCAGCGCAGCAGGCACAGGGCCAGGTTCACGCGGGCCTGCGGATGGGCCGGAGCCGTGGCGAGCGCGGCGCGGTAGGCCCGCCCGGCCCGCGGATGGTCGCCGCGCAGCAGCGCCAGGTCGCCGAGCAGGACCTCGGGGTCGGCCTCCTCGGGGGCGAACCGCGCGGCCAGCGCGGCGTCGGCGACCGCCGCGGGCCAGCGGCCGGGGATCCGGCGGGAGATCGCGGCCAGGCGCAGGCGGGCCGACCAGGAGCCGGGCGCGAGGTCCACCGCGCGTTCTGCCGGGGGGAGGGCGTCGGCGTCGCGGCCCTGGCGCTCGTGGGCCAGGCTGATGAGGCGGCAGGCCCATTCGTCGCCGGGGTCGAGGTCGGCCGCCCGGCGCGCGGCCTCCAGCGCCGATTCGGGACGGCCCGCGTTCAGCCTGGTCAGGGCCTCGGTGCACCACTCGCGTGAGGACTTATCGGAAATATCATCTTTACCGGCACTTCCAGCGTTCCCCACGGCTCCCATGATCGGGTGACGGATGGAGGTTGGGTAGATCCGGACATATGGCTGTATCTCACTAGAGAGGTGGGGGGCCTCGCGGATCGGCCCATACCGCTATGCCGAGCGCCTGGCATGGCCTAAGCTGCCACGCAAGCCGGAGTGGAGAGCCGCGGCAGGAGAGGGCGCGAGACCGCCCCCCGTGAGTTCCCCCGCTTTCGACCGTTCTGCACGTGCAGGCCCTGGTGACCGGATCGGCCTGCAAGGAGGCCCATGACCGTCACCCAGGCCGCACCCCTCGTACGGCGTGCCGATCGCCCGCGACGGGACAACCGCTGGGCCGTCCTCGTGCTGCTCTGCCTGAGCCTGCTGCTGATCACGGTCGACGCCACCGTCCTGCACATCGCGGTGCCCGCGCTCACGGCCGCGCTCGAACCGTCCTCCGTCGAGCTGCTGTGGATCATCGACAGCTATTCGCTCGTCGTCGCGCCGCTGCTCATCGTGTTCGGCACGCTCGGCGACCGCTACGGCCGCAAGCGGCTGGTCCTGGGCGGTTTCGTGCTGTTCGGCGTGGCCTCGGCGGGAGCGGCGTTCGCGCCCACGCCGCTGACCCTGATCCTGGCCAGGGCGCTGCTCGGCGTCGGCGGCGCCATGATCATGCCGGCCACGCTCTCGCTGATCCGCCAGGTGTTCACCGACCGGCGCGAGCGGGCCGTCGCGCTCGGCGTCTGGAGCGCGGTCGCCGCGGCAGGGGCGGCGGTGGGCCCGCTGATCGGCGGCGTGCTGGTCGGCCTCTGGTGGGGCGCGGTCTTCCTGATCAACGTGCCGATCCTGCTGGTGCTGCTGCCGCTGGCCGTCCGGCTGCTGCCGGAGTCGCCGCTGCGCAGGGAACGTCCTTGGGACGCGACGAGCGCCGTGTTGTCGGTGCTCGGCCTGCTCGCCCTGGCCTTCGGGCTGAAGGAGGCCGGGTCGGGGACCCTGCTGCCGTTCTGGGCCTCGGTGCTGGTCTTCCTCGGCGGCGCGGGGCTGCTGGTCGCGTTCGTCCGCCGCCAGTCCCGTCTGCCGGCGCCGCTGCTGGAGCTGGCCCTGTTCCGGCGGCGGGAGTTCACCACCGGCGTGGCCGGCGTGCTGCTGGGCGTGTTCGCGCTGGTCGGGCTCCAGCTCATGCTGGCCCAGTACCTGCAGCTCGTGCTGGGCGACAGCCCGGTGCGCGCGGCGGTCAGGATGTTGCCGCTGGTGCTGTCGGCCGTCACCGGCGGGCTCGCGGCGGCCCACATCCTGCCCAGGATCGGCATGCGCGCCACGATGAGCGGCGGGCTCGGGCTCGTCGCGCTGGCCCTGACGCCCACGCTGGGCTGGGGCGTCGAGGGCCATCCGGTGATGCTGGCGGTCTGCTTCGTGGGCATCGGGTTCGGCGTGCAGGTGGCGCTGCTGGCCGCCTCCGACACGATCATGTCCTCGGTGCCCGAGTCCCGGGCCGGCGGGGCCGCGGCCATCGAGGAGACCGCGTACGAACTGGGCGCGGGCCTCGGCGTCGCCGTGCTGGGCACGATCACCACGCTCGCCTACGCGCCCGCCCTGCCCGCCGTGCCCGGCGTGTCGGCGGGCGGCATGGACCAGGCCAGGCAGTCGCTGGCCGGCGCCGCCCACGTCGCCCGCGAGATCGGCGGCAGCACCGGCGACGCGCTGCTCGACGCCGCACGCTGGGCCTTCGTCAACGCCCTGCACACGACCGTGGTGGTCAGCGTCGTCCTGCTCGGCCTGACCGCCGTCGCGGTGGCCATGCTGCTCAGCCGTGATTGAGGTGTGCCGTGCCCCGGACAGGGCAGACAAATATCGTGAAACAGGCCCTGCGTGATGTCGCCGCCTTAGTCGCCCGCGTCGGCGTGGGCGGCATCTTCTTCGCCAACGGCTGGACCAAGCTGGAGGACGGGCTCACCGCCACCGGCGCGAAGTTCCTCCAGCAGGGCGCGCCCGCTCCTGGCGCGTGGGCCACGGTCACCATGCTCACCGAGCTGATCGGCGGAGCGCTGCTGATCGCCGGGCTGGGGGTCGCCGTCACCGGGCTGATCCTGTTCGCCGAGGCGCTGGGCGTCTTCCTGGTGGCCCCGCCGCTCAACCCCATCAGCATGAACGAGCTGATCCTGCTCGGGGCGGCCGCCATCCTGCTCGCCGTCGTGGGCGCCGGACGGCTGTCGGTCGACCACATGGTGGTGATCCGCAGGCGGGAGACGGAGGCGGCCAACGAGTTCGCCGCCGACGCCGAGGCCGACCGGGTCATCGCCTCCCTGCGCGACGCCGACGCACCGGCCCGCCAGTCGAGACCGGCCGAGGATGCCGATCCGCCCGCCCGTCAGTCGAAGCCGGCCGAGGACGCCGTCCCGCCCGCCCGCCGGTCGAGACCGGCCGAGGACGCCGTCCCCGAGGAGGCCGGTCAGCAGGCCGGGGACGCGCCCTCGCCCATGACCGACACCATGCCGCACCCCCGGACCCGCACGCGCCCCGCCGGCCCGCCGGCCACCGAGGAACCCGCGCCGGCCCCCGTGCCCGGCGACACGCTGGTGGCGGGCCGCAAGAAGCCCGCGCCCCGCGGACGCCGTCCCTCAGCGGACGGCTGAGCGCGCGGGCACGCGCAGCGCGCCCTGGGTGAGCGCGATGGCCAGCAGGATGACCAGCGCGCCCACCGGCTGGTTCCAGGTGATCGTCTCGTCGAGCAGCAGCACGCCGGAGGCCACCGCGAACACCGGCAGCAGGTACGTCACCGTCGAGGTCGTCGTCACGCCCGCCTGGGCCTGGACCCGGTACAGCAGCAGGTAGGCCACGCCCGTGCCGAGGCCGCCGAGGCCCAGCAGGCTCCACCAGACCTCGGCGGGCGCCGCGGTGTCCACCAGCGGCACGCCCGCCACCAGCGTGATCACCGCGAGCTGGGCCGCGCCGGTCAGGAGCTGCCCCGCGGCCAGCACCACCGGCGGCTCGGACCGCCGCCCGGTGATGAAGCGCCCCATGTACGCCCCGCCGACCCCGTAGCACAGCGCCGCCCCGAAGCAGGCCAGGCTGCCGCCGAGCTGCCCGCCCGCCATGGGCTGCCACACCCCGAGCACCACCATGACGCCGGCGAACCCGAGACCGAGCCCGGCCGCCCGCGCGGCGGTCGCCCGCTCGGCGCGCAGCACCAGCGTGAAGGCCAGGGTGCACAGCGGCGTGGTGGCGTTCCAGATCGCGGCGACAACGGAGGAGACGTACTGCTCGCCGTAGGCGAACAGGGTGAAGGGCAGCGTGGTGAGCACGACGGAGGCGATCTGGAAGTGCCCCCACAGCCGCGGGTCGCGGGGGAGCGGCCGCCTGGTCACCGCGAGCGCGACCAGCAGGGTCGCCGCGCCGACCGCCATGCGGCCGAACGACACCTGCAGCGGGTGCAGCGCGCCGACGGCGATCTTGATGAAGAAGAAACTGTTGCCCCAGATGGCGGCCAGCAGCAGGAACGCGGGCAGCCACCTCCCCGTGGCCTCGCTGCGCACGTACGCCTCCTGTAGATGAACCATCGAGGAGCGTAGCGGTCACAACCGACAATTGGGAGAAGTCACATGTCGGCGGTGAGCCGGGCCACCACCCGCATCTTGTTCATCGCGTCCAGCGCCGCCACCTTGTACGACTCCGCCAGCGTCGGATAGTTGAACACCGCGTTGACCAGGTAGTCGACGGTCCCGCCGCAGCCCATCACGGTCTGGCCGATGTGCACCAGCTCGGTGGCTCCCGTGCCGAACACGTGCACGCCGAGCAGCCGCCGGTCCTCCGAGGAGACCAGCAGCTTGAGCATCCCGTACGAGTCGCCGATGATCTGCCCCCTGGCCAGCTCCCGGTAGCGCGAGATGCCCACCTCGAACGGGATCCGGTCGCGGGTCAGCTCGTCCTCCGACCTCCCGACGAAGCTGATCTCGGGGATCGTGTAGATGCCGATGGGCGGCAGCTCCCGCAGCTCCGCCACGGGTTCGCCGCAGGCGTGCTGGGCGGCCACCCGGCCCTGCTCCATCGAGGTGGCGGCCAGCGCCGGGAAGCCGATCACGTCGCCGACCGCGTAGATGTGCGGCACGGCCGTGGCGTAGTGCTCGTCCACCCGGATCCGGCCGCGGTCGTCGGCGGCCAGCCCGGCGGCCTCCAGGTTCAGCTCGGCCGTCCTGCCCTGGCGTCCGGCCGAGTACATGACGCAGTCGGCGGGGATGCGCTTGCCGCTCTCCAGCAGGGTCAGCGCGCCGCGCGGGCGGCGTTCGACGGCGGCGACGTGCTCGCCGAAGCGGAAGGTCACCGCCAGGTCGCGCAGGTGGTACTTGAGCGCCTCGACGATCTCCAGGTCGCAGAACTCCAGCATGCGCTCGCGCCGTTCGACCACGGTCACCTTGGTGCCGAGGGCGGCGAACATGGAGGCGTACTCGATGCCGATGACCCCGGCGCCGACCACGACCATGGTCTCGGGCACCCGGTCCAGGTGCAGGATCGCGTCGGAGTCGATGACCGTGCGCTCGTCGAACTGCACGCTGTCCGGGCGGGCGGGGGAGGTGCCGGTGGCGATCACGATCCGGTCGGCGGTGACCTTGCGCTCCTCGTCGCCGCTGATCCCGATGGTGTGCGGGTCGAGGAAACGTCCGGTGCCGGGCAGGACCGTGACGTGGTTGCGGCCGAGCTGGCTGCGGATCACCTGGATCTCGCGGCCGATCACGTGCTGGGTGCGCATCCCGAGGTCGGCGACCGTGATCTCGTCCTTGACGCGGTAGCTGGCGCCGTACAGCTCCCGCTGGTTGAGGCCGGTGAGGTAGAGGACCGCCTCGCGCAGCGTCTTGGACGGGATCGTGCCGGTGTTGATGCAGACGCCGCCGATCATGTTCCGTTTCTCGACCATGGCGACGCGCCGGCCCAGCTTCGCCGCCGCGATGGCGGCCTTCTGCCCGCCGGGACCGGAGCCGAGCACCAGCACGTCGTAGTCCGCCACATCGCCCAGTGTGAGCGCGCGGGGTTACCGGCGGAAGACCCGTCGGCCAGACTGCGCGTATGCAACGTGCATTCCGTCAGGTCGACGTGTTCACCTCCGTCCCTTATCGCGGCAACCCGCTCGCGGTCGTGCTCGACGGCCAAGGGCTGGACACCGAGGAGATGCGGCGCTTCGCCGCCTGGACGAACCTGTCCGAGACGACGTTCGTGCTGCCCCCGACCGTGCCCGGGGCCGACTACCGGGTCCGGATCTTCACCGGGGGCGGCGAGCTGCCCTTCGCCGGGCATCCCACGCTCGGCACCTGCCACGCCTGGCTGGAGAGCGGCGGCCGGCCGCGGGACGCGGCGGAGATCGTCCAGGAGTGCGACGCCGGGCTGATCCGGGTGCGCAGGACCGCGGACGGGCTCGCCTTCGCCGCGCCCGAGCTGCTGCGGTCCGGGCCGGTCGAGGAGGAGCTGGCCGAGCGGCTGGCCGAGACCCTGCGCATCGGACGCGAGCGCATGCTGGCCGTCGAATGGGCCGACAACGGGCCCGGCTGGGTGGTCGTCCTGCTCGCCGCCGCCGAGGAGGTGCTGGAGCTGCGGCCGGGCGCGATCGAGCACATGGTCGGCGTGGCGGGGCCCTGCCCGGAGGGCTCGCCGTACGCCTACGAGGTGCGCGTCTTCGCCCCCGACGTCGAGGATCCGGTGACCGGCAGCCTGCACGCGTCCCTGGCGCAGTTCCTGCTGCGCACGGGGCGGGCGAAGGCGCCGTACACGGCGGGGCAGGGGACCGTGCTCGGCCGCGCCGGGCGCGTGCGGATCACCGCCGACGATCGGGACGTGTGGGTCGGCGGGTCGGTCGTCACCTGCGTCAGCGGCCAGGTCGCGTTGTGAAGCGCACCTCGTCGCCGGGCCGCAGCTGCGCGGCGACCGGCAGGTCGGCCTGCCGCACCACCGCGATCACCGGGTAGCCGCCCGTGGGCGGGTGGTCGGCGAGGAACACGATCGGCTGCCCGCTCGGCGGCACCTGCACCGCGCCGGTGACCATGCCCTCGCTCGGCAGCTCGCCCTGCCTGGCCCGCGTCAGCCCGGGCCCGCGCAGCCGCACCCCGACGCGGTTGCTGTCCTGGCTCACCTCGTACGGCCCCCCGCACAGCGCCTCCAGCGCCCCAGGGACGAACCAGTCGTCCCGCGGCCCGGCGAGCACCCGCAGCACGGCGGGTGCGGGCCCCGGCGGCGGCGCCAGGTCCACCGAGATCTCCCCGGCGGCGGACCCGCCCACCGGCAGCAGCGTCCCGGCCCGCAACGGCTCGGGGCCGAGCCCCGACAGCGAGTCGGTGGACCGGCTGCCCAGCACCGGCTCGACCGCGATCCCGCCGCGCACCGCCACGTACGTGCGCAGCCCCCACTCCGGCGCACCCAGCCGCAGCTCGCCCCCCGGCGGCACCCAGAACGGCGCCCCCATCCGCGCCTCCGCCGGCGCGCCGGTCAGCGCCGCCCACGCGCCCTCGTGGAACCGCAGCCGCGCCAGCCCGAACGTCACCTCGACGCCCGCCGCGTCCTCGCGGTTGCCCACCAGCCGGTTGGCCAGCCGCAGGCTCGGCGCGTCGGCCGCCCCCGAGCGCGGGACGCCCAGATGGGCCAGGCCCGGCCGCCCCAGATCCTGGACGGTCGCGTAAGGGCCGGGCGCGATCACCTCGATCATGCGCGCTCGAACCGCACGCGCATCCCCGGCCGGAACAACGACGGCGGCTCGGCCGTCACGTCCCACACCCGGGTCGCCGTGCGCCCCAGCAGCCGCCACCCGCCGGGCGAGGCCGTCGGGTAGACCGCCGAGTACGGCCCCGCGACCGCCACCGAGCCGGCCGGCACCGACGTGCGCGGCGTGTCCAGCCGGGGCAGCTCCAGCACGGGGTCGAGCCCGGTCAGATAGGCGAACCCCGGGGCGAACCCCAGCCACCCGACCACCAGCTCGCGCCCGGTGTGCCGGGCGACCACCTCCTCGGCCGAGATCCCGGCCAGCGCCGCGACGGAATCGAGATCGGCCCCGTCATAGACGACGGGAATCGTCACCATCGGCCCGGCCGGCGCGTCCGCCCCGGCCGCCGCCTCGCGCGCCGATCCCGTCAAGGCCGTCAGCCTGGCCCGCAACCGCTCCCGGTCGGCGCCCGGCGCCACCACCAGCACGGTCTCCGGCCCCGGCACGACCTCCACGACCCCCTCGGGCCGCTCGGCCCGCAGCGCCGCGTCGAGCCGGTGGGAGGCCGCCAGCGACCCGGTCTCGACGAGCAGCGCGTGCTCTCCCGCCGGACGGATCACGCGAACGCCTGCAGGACCACTCCGGCCGCCAGCAGGTCGTTGCGCACGGCACGGGCCAGCCCGACGGCGTCAGGGGTGTCTCCGTGGACGCACAGCGACCGGGCGGAGACGGACACCGGACTGCCGTCCACGGCCGTCACAGAGCCCTCCAGGGCCATCCGGCGGGCCCGCGCGGTCACCGCCGCCGCGTCGTGGATCACCGCCCCCGCCTCGCGCCGCGGCACCAGCGCCCCCGCCGCCGTGTACGCCCGGTCGGCGAACGCCTCGCTCACCGTCGGGACGCCCGCCGCCGCGGCCACCTCGTGCACGACCGAGACCGGCAGCGTCAGCACCGGCAGCGTCGGGTCGTAGTCGGCGACCGCGTCGATCACCGCCGCCGCCTGCACCTCGTCGCGGCAGACCCGGTTGTACAGGGCGCCGTGCGGCTTGACGTAGGAGACCCGGCCGCCCATCGCCCTGGCGATGCCGTCGACGGCCGCGAGCTGGTAGAGCACCTCGGCGCACAGCTCCTCGGGCTCGACCTCCATCTCCCTGCGGCCGAAGTGGGCCAGGTCGCGGTAGGACACCTGGGCGCCGATCGACACGCCGCGGTCGACGGCCGCGGCGCACGTGCGCCTGATCGTCACCGGGTCGCCCGCGTGGAAGCCGCAGGCGACGTTGGCGCTGGTGACGATGTCGAGCAGCGCGAGGTCGTCGCCGAGCCGCCAGATGCCGAAACCCTCACCGAGGTCGGCGTTGAGGTCGATCACCATCCCACCATCATGACGCAGCGCTACCTCGGCGCGACGAACAACGTCTGAGTCGCCGTGCCGACTTCGCCGCGCTCGTCGTACAGGGTGGTGCGGGTCAGGCCGCGGCCGGAGGGGCCGATCGCGGTGGCCGCGTCCATGCAGGTCCACTCGCCCACCGGGGTGCGGAACAGCGAGATCGTCAGGTCGACGTTGACGAAGACGTGGGTGGCGAAGTCGACGGCCGGGCTCACGCCGTTGCCGCTGTCGGCGAACGCGGCCAGCCGTTCGAACGGGGTGATCTCCTCGCCCTCCACCAGCGGCACGGTCAGCCTGCCCCACACCGTGGCCGGGCCGGGCAGCATCGGGCCGCCGCGGGCGAACCGCCAGTCGAACGCCCTGCCGTAGCCGAAGCCCGACACCAGGTAGGACGCCGCGTGCTCGGGCGAGGGCGGCGGCACGGGCGCGGGCGGCCCGGCGGCCGGCGTGGCGGGCGTGTCGGCCTCGCGGATGCGCCACGCGGTGGCCCTGGCGTACTCGCGCCCGCCGGACAGCACGGCCGCCGACAGGCACTGCACCCGCTTGCCGTCGCGGACGACGTCGGTGACGACCTCCAGCTCGGCCACGGGCACCGGGGCGAACACGTCGACCGCCAGCCTGGACAGCGCCAGGCCGGGCAGCGGCGCGGTGCGGTCGAGCTCGTGCGCCATCAGGGCGGTCACCGGGCCCATGTGCTGGGAGCCCGGGTCCCACGGCCCCTGGGTGTGCTCGGAGGCGAGGTAGCGGCCCATGGCCAGCCGGCGGTACATCGACATGGGACGGACTCTAGATCTCGTCGGGGATGTCGGCGATGTCGTCGAGGGCGGCGGCCAGCTCGTCGGGGTCGCCGCCGATGCGCTCGGCGATCTCGATCAGCACGTGGAGCACGTCGTGGCGGTCGTGGCCGAGGTCGAGCAGGCGCTGGGCGGCCTCCCACAGCTGGGGCGGGTCGCCGTCCCACAGCCGGGTCGCGATCTCCTCGTGCCAGGCCAGGTGCTCCTGGTCGATCACGCCGCCGTGGTCGATCTCCAGTAACGTGCGCCGGTCGGCCTCGTCGGCCGGGTTGAGCCGGTCGAGGTCGATGCCGTTGTGCACGCCCTGCAGGTAGGGGAACGCGAACACCCGTCTGGCCAGCGCCGACAGGTCGCCGTCGGGCAGCAGCCGCTCCAGCAGCGGCCGGTCGAGCCCGAACGACGTCGGGTCGCGGTAGGCCTCGGGGAACTTGCCCGTGGCCTCCCACACCGCGTCGAGCGTGGCCTTGAGCCCCTGCTCGGGCAGGCCGGTGCGGCGCGCGGCGAAGCGCACCCACGCCGACAGCACGTGCGGCATCGCCTCCTGCTCGGCCGCGCTCAGCATCACCTTGCGCGGCAGCCAGTCGAGCAGGAACGTCTCGCACTTGGTCGGGCTGACCCGCAGCGGCCGGTTGAAGTCGCGCTCGCAGCCGTAGTCGATGATGTGGTCGGCGCAGCGCGAGGCCGCCGACGGGTCGGACAGGTGCTCGGCGGCGTCGGAGGCCAGGAACTCGGCGGCCAGCATGGCCCGCCGCTCGCGGCTGTAGGGCGCCTCGATGTGCAGCGGCGCCGGACGTTTGCGGCCCGGCGGCAGCGCCTTGAGCCGGGCGCGGGCGAAGGCGTGGTAGGCGCTGTAGCTCTCGCTCACCGGCGGCGGCGTCTTGGGCTCCCTGGTGGCCTTCATGGCCGAGTCCAGGAGCGCCCTGGCCTGCTCGGGCTGGATCTCCTCGAACAGCAGCATCGGGTTGCCCGCCGCCTCGGCCCTGGCCTGCTCCAGCAGCTTGTCGACGTGCGAGGAGACCCACGCGTCGCGGGCCATGCCGTTCATGTTGTGGTCGACGACCACGACCAGCGCGTGCCGGTCGCTGGGCACCGATGCCTCGTTCCATCGGTAGGCGAACGTGCAGATCACCGTGTCCTGGTCGCCGTAGGCGTCGCGGGAGACGTAGCAGCCGGTGGGCTTGACCGCGCCGACCTTGTCGGCCCAGCCCGGCCTGGCCACGCCCGACTCCATCATCGCCAGCGCCGCGCCCTCGGCCTTGGCGCCCTGGCGGGCGGTGCCCAGGTAGGCCAGGCACACCAGCAGCGTCAGAGAGGCCGGGGTGCCGGCCTTGGCCGCGTAGTCGACCAGGCCCTCCCCGAGGACCTGCTCCACGTCACCGCCCCTGACCCGCCTGCCCCACCAGGCCCCGATCATGTCTGAGACCATCAGCTCCGCGTCGAGAGGGCTGCGCACCGCGAGCAGCTCGCGGGCCGCCTGCACCATCTCCTGGAACACGTCGTCGGGCGGGCTGCTCTCCCGGGGATCTCGTCGGTGTCGGCGCACGCCCTCACTCTCTCGTATTCCAGGCGCAAACGGTGAAGAGAACTCGGCCTGGTGACCCCGATGTTATCGGTGGAGCCGCGATCAGCGGGGACTTCGGGGCGGCGGGGCGGAGTTCACGATGGCGAGCAGATGCTCGCGCGCGATGCGCTCCACGACCTCCGGTGTGGGCGGGACGCCGAGATGCTCGGCGCACGCGCACACGTCGGCCACGCACCGGTCGATCGTGTCCACGGGTACGGTCAGGAACTCTTCGGCCAGCCGGAGACTGACCGGCTCCCTGAGGAAGCGTGTGGCCAGAGCGAGCATAGATGTGAGATTCCTCTGGAGACCCGGGAGCAAACCCCCAGGAACGTATGCAGGGTGACTTGCGCTCCCATTTCATCTTTTCTCGGCCTTGTGTCAAGGCTCTGAGGCGCCTGTGTTCGCTTCTCGTGCAAAGCTGTTTCCATGCGCATCCAGCTCGCCCAGCGGGACGAGGCAGACGAGCTCCTCGGCCGCAGCCCGCTCGCCCTGCTCGTCGGCATGCTGCTCGACCAGCAGATTCCCATGGAATGGGCGTTCACTGGGCCGTACACCATCTCGGAGCGCCTGGGGCACGACCTGACCGCCGAGGAGATCGCCGCCTGCGACCCCGAGGCGTTCGCCGCGCTCCTGGCGCAGAAGCCGGCCGTGCACCGATACCCCAAGTCGATGGCCGCCCGCGTCCAGCAGCTCGCGGCCTACCTCGTCGAACACTACGACGGGCGGCCCGAGCTCATCTGGAGCGACGCGGCCGACGGGAAAGACTTGTTGAAACGACTGCAGGCCCTTCCGGGATACGGCAAGCAGAAGGCCCAGATCTTTTTGGCATTGCTGGGCAAGCAGCTGGGGGTCCAGCCGTCAGGCTGGCGTGAGGCAGCCGGACTCTACGGCGAGGAGGGGTCATACCGTTCGGTCGCCGACGTGGTCGACACCGACAGCCTGGGCCGGGTGCGCGCCGCCAAGCAGGAGGCCAAGCGCGCGGCCAAGGGCGAGTAACCTGATCTTGCTGCGCAATGTGGAGCGACTTTGACAGGATGCGTTGACCCTTATGGCGACCGGGCGGCGGCGGGGGCTTCCGTCGGCGCATGCCCATCGCCGATGATGTACTGCAGAATCCGGTCGCCCGGAGCTGCGCTACGCCGATACACAGTTATGGAGATGTGCCGCGTGGGAGACCCTGGCACGCGACGGAGGTGCCGACCATGAGCGCCGAGACCTCCGTTCCCCGTCCCCGGGAGTCGGATGTGGACATCTCAGACTCCGCCCTGTTCAAGGGCATGCTGTCGGAGGCCGAGTTCGCCTTCGCGTTCTTCGACGGCGATGGCCGCGTCCAGCGGGTCAACGACGTGTTCAGCGACGTCGTCAGCGTGCCCGCCGAGCGCCTGGTGGGCCGCCTGCCGGTCGAGGTGCTGGCGGCCGACCTGAGCCAGATCATCACCCACGCCGTCCAGGCCGTCATCGAGAGCGACGCGCCGGTCACCGAGGGCCGCGTGCGCGTGCGGTCCGCCGAGGGCGACACCCGCCACTGGTCGCTGTCGTTCTCGCCGGTCCACGACGAGGCGGGCGAGCTGCGCGCCATCGCGCTGGTGGGCCTCGACGTGACCGAGAGCCGGCAGACCGAGGAGGCGCTGCGCCGCAGCGAGGAGCGTTACCGCTCGCTGGTGGAGGCGCAGTCCCAGCTCGTCTGGATCACCTCGCCCACGGGCGCCGTCGTCGAGGACGCGCCCCAGTGGCGCGCCATCACCGGCCAGGGGCTGGAGGAGTACCTCGCCAACGGCTGGCTGGAGGTCGTCCACCCCGAGGAGCGCCAGCAGACCGAGGAGGCCTGGCGCGAGGCGCTGCGCGGCCGCACGATGTTCGAGTGGAACTACCGGGTCCGCACCCGGGCCAGCGGCTACCGCCACTTCGAGGTGCGCGCGGTGCCGATCATCAGGCACGGCAGGGTCGTGGAGTGGGTCGGCGCCAACACCGACGTCACCCCGCAGCGCGAGGCCGAGGAGATGCGCGGCAGGCTGACCGACCAGCTCGGCGCCGCCGCCCTGCGCACCGCCCGGCTCCAGGGCGCCACGGCCCAGCTCGCCGAGGCCCTGACGGTCGAGCAGGTCGTCCAGGTCATCATCGACGTCGGCCGCACCGCCCTGGCCGCCGACCGCTCGGCCGTGGCGCTGCTCGACACCGACCGCGCCGCGCTCAAGCTGGTCAACGGCGAGGGCATCCCCGAGGTCCAGGGCTCGGGCGACGAGATCCCGCTGTCCCACTCCAACGTGATGACGATGGCCGTCAACAGCCGCCGTCCGGTCTTCGCCGAGTCGCCCGAGTCGCTGAAGGCGCAGCTGCTGGAGGCCGGCGACGACGAGGAGGCGCTGGCCGGGTTCATCAGCCAGGGCGACGAGCGCGCCTGGGTCGGCCTGCCGCTGCTGGCCGCCGGCCGGGCGCTCGGCGCGCTGCGCTTCTCGTTCACGCGCCCGCAGAAGATCTCCCAGGAGGACGGCGTCTTCCTGGAGGCGCTGGCCGGGCAGTGCGCCCTGGCCGTCGAGCGGGCCACGCTCTTCGAGCGCGAGCACCGCACCGCCGAGACGCTCCAGCGCAGCCTGCTGCCCGACCGCCTGCCCGTGGTCAAGGGCCTGGTGCTGGCCCAGCGCTTCCGTTCGGGCAGCCGCCACGTCCAGGTCGGCGGCGACTGGTACGACGCGTTCGTCCTGCAGGACGGGCGTGTCGCGGCGGTCGTCGGCGACGTCATGGGCAAGGGCGTCAAGGCCGCGGCGGGCATGGGCCGCATCCGCAACGCGATGCGGGCGCTCGCGCTCACCAACCCGCCGCCCGCCGCCGTGCTCACGGGCCTCGACCGGGTCTTCGAGGCCACGGAAGAGGAGGAGCAGGTCACCACCCTGGCCTACATGGTCGTCGAGCCGGTCACCGGCGAGGGCACGCTGGCCATGGCGGGCCACCCGCCGCCCGTCCTGGTCTCGCCCCAGGGCACGGCGATCCTGTGCGACGCCGAGCCCGGCACGCCGCTGGGCTGGCCGACCAGCCGCCGGCAGTTCCGGTTCGTGGTGCCGCCGGGACACACCGCGGTGCTCTACTCAGACGGTCTCGTGGAGAACAGGAAGCGAGGGCTTGACGCCGGTCTCGCAGAGATTTGCAGTGTTGTGACCGAAGCGCCGCCTGAGGTGGTCAGCAGTCCGCACATGTTGCTGGACTTCCTGGTTGACCGGATGTTGTCTGGATATGAACAGGATGATGACGTTACCGCGCTCGCAATTCACGTCCCGCCGGCCACGAAGAGTGACTGAATGAAACAGTCATAACGGTTGCTTTCGGGTATCAGTGCCCCGCTTACGTACGCACTACTGTCTTGGTCGGCCTAGGGTGGAGGACAACCGCCGGGAGGTGGCCGTATGGAGTGCGGGGTCGTGCCACAATGCTGTGTCAGGTCCGTCGCGCTTCGCACGGCCTCACCGATCTCCGAGAGAGGCAACAGCCCCCAGCGGGCATCTGGGTCCATTGTCGCCACGCGTTCGTTCGAGAGGTGTTCGTGTCGCCTGCAAGTTCGACTCGCTCGAAGCCACAAGAGCTGAACGAGCCCGTCATTCAGCGACTGCTCGAGCGTGGGCGCTCGCAGGGTTTCCTCGAGTCTGAGGATGTCCGTCAGGCCTTCGAGGAGGCGGACATCCCCATGTCGCACGCCGCCGCGTTCTTGCGGAACCTCAGCAAAGAGGGCGTGACCGTGGTGGTGACCGCCGCGGATTCGGCTGCGCCGAAGAAGTCTCGTGGTCCAGCAAAGCGCCGCACCGCTGCCCCCGTCAAGACCAAGACGGCAGCGGCCGCCAAAGAGCAGCAGCCCGAGACCGTGACCGCGGTCGTGGGCGCCGCTGAGGCCGAGCCGGCCGCCAAGAAGCCGGCTCCGGCCAAGAAGGCCGCTCCCGCTCCGAAGAAGGCGGCTCCGGCCGCCGCCAAGAAGGCCAAGCCAGAAGTCAGCGCTGGGCCTGCCGAGACCAAGCCGAAGGCACCCGAGGGCCTCAAGGCGACCGACTCCGACGACGACGATCTCGAGCTCGACGGCGACGTGGAGCTGGAGGACCTCGAGGACATCGAGGTCGACGACATCGTGGCCGAGGACGACTCCGACGCCGAGGGTGACTCCGACTCCGACGACGACTCCGACGACGAGCCCAAGGCCGCCGACGTCGCCGCCGCCACCGCGGACAAGACCGAGGACGAGGTCCTCATCCTGTCCGACGACGACGACGACGCCCCGGTCGCCCAGGTGGCCGCCGCCGGCGCCACCGCCGACCCGGTGAAGGACTACCTCAAGCAGATCGGCAAGGTCCCCCTGCTCAACGCTGAGCAGGAGGTCGAGCTGGCCAAGCGCATCGAGGCCGGTCTGTTCGCCGAGGAGCAGCTCGGCGGCGGCGAGACCGACAGCCTGCCGGTCGACGTCCGGGCCGAGCTCGAATGGATCGCCGAAGACGGCCGCCGGGCCAAGAACCACCTGCTGGAGGCCAACCTCCGGCTCGTGGTCTCGCTGGCCAAGCGCTACACCGGGCGCGGCATGCTGTTCCTCGACCTGATCCAGGAGGGCAACCTCGGTCTGATCAGGGCCGTGGAGAAGTTCGACTACACCAAGGGCTACAAGTTCTCCACCTACGCCACGTGGTGGATCCGGCAGGCGATCACGCGTGCCATGGCCGACCAGGCGCGGACCATCCGCATCCCGGTCCACATGGTCGAAGTGATCAACAAGCTGGCCCGGGTCCAGCGGCAGATGCTGCAGGACCTCGGCCGCGAGCCCACGCCGGAAGAGCTGGCCCGCGAGCTGGACATGACGCCCGAGAAGGTCGTCGAGGTCCAGAAGTACGGCCGCGAGCCCATCTCCCTCCACACCCCGCTGGGTGAGGAGGGCGACAGCGAGTTCGGTGACCTCATCGAGGACTCCGAGGCCATCGTGCCGGCCGACGCCGTCAGCTTCACGCTGCTGCAGGAGCAGCTGCACTCCGTTCTCGACACGTTGTCGGAGCGGGAGGCGGGCGTCGTGTCGATGCGGTTCGGCCTCACCGACGGGCAGCCGAAGACGCTCGACGAGATCGGCAAGGTTTACGGGGTCACCCGTGAGCGCATCCGCCAGATCGAGTCGAAGACCATGTCCAAGCTGCGTCACCCGTCCCGGTCCCAGGTTCTGCGCGACTACCTGGACTAGGAGCCACCTCGTCGATCGCCCCGTCCGGAACCCTCCGGGCGGGGCGATCGCCGTTTCCGGGGGCGTCAGGCCGGGTCGGTGACGTGCACGTCGAGCAGCCAGGGGCGGTTCGGCCGCGCGGGCTCGGCGAGGTCGACCGTCCAGCCCAGGTTGCCGAGGGTCTTGGCCAGCTCGCCGGGCGTGCCGGGGGCCTCCTCCTGCTGGAGCAGGACGCGGGCGATCTCGCCCCGGGTGGCCTTGGCCATGTGGCTGACGACCTTGCCGTCGCGGAAGACGCGTACCGACACCGACCGGTCGCCGGGCTGCCAGGCCCCCGCGTACGTGGCCGAGCGCAGGTCCACCACCAGCCCCGGCATCCGGTCCAGTTCCTTGGCCAGGTGCGTGCGCCAGTAGGCGGCCAGGCCGCCCAGCGGCGGCAGGCTGACACCCATCGACAGGCGGTACGGCGGCACCCGGTCGCAGACGCGCAACACGCCCCACAGGCCGGAGAAGATCAGCACGGACTCCTCCGCCCTGGCCCTGGCGGCGTCGTCCAGGGTGTTCAGGCCGAGGTTGTCGTACAGGACGCCGGTGTAGAGGTCGGCGGCGGGAAGGGTGGGCGCGGTCTTCAGCGCCGTGTTCTTGGCCGCCTCGCCCGCCAGACCGGGCGTCAGCCCGAGCACCTGCGCGGCGTCGCGGCGCTTGGAGGCCCGGATGAGCGCGGTCACGACCCGCTTGCGGGCACGGTCGAGCTTGGGGAAGGACAGCTCGCCGAGCGGCGGGCCGCTCCCCTCGGCGGCCTTTCCTTCGGACGGCGGCAGCAGAATCAGCACAACCCCACACCCTAACGGGCCGGTCAGAGGGTGTTCGCGCTGGTCGGCTAGGCTGCGCGGATGAACGTCGACCTGCTGGTGCACCAGGCGTGGCCGGCCTACGAGCAGCGTGTCCACGACGGCTGGGTGCTGCGTTCCGCCGGAGGCGTGACCAAACGGGCGAACTCGGTGCTCGCCCTGAACGCCCCCGCCGACCTGGACGCCGCGATCGGCGCCGCAGAGGCGTTCTACGGCGAGCGGGGACAGAACTGCGCCTTCTCCGTCGGCCCCGGCACCTGGGCCGGCCTGGACGCCGAGCTGGCCCGCAGAGGGTACGAGCTGGTCGATCCAACGGTCGTCATGGCCGGATCACCGTCGGCCGAGCCGCGCGGCCCGGTGCGGATCGAGGACCATCCGTGGCCGGAATGGCTGGAGACCTGGTGGTCCGTGGACGGCCGGTACGGCGCCGGCCTGGAGGAGGCCGCCCGCATCTGCACCGGCGTGCCCGCCTGGTACGGGGCCGTCGAGGAGGACGGCGTGCCGGTCGCGGTCGGCCGGGTGGTGCCGCAGGGGGACACGGCGGGGATCTTCTGCATGGCGACGTTGCCGCGGGCCCGGCGGCGCGGGCTGGCCCGTACGGTGCTGCGCGCCCTGACCAGGCATGCCGGGGCGAAGAGCGCGTACCTGGTCACCACCGAGCCCAACCACGGGGCCCAGGCTTTGTACCGCAGCGAGGGTTTCCAGACCATCGGCCGATACCACTACCGCGTACGAACACCGTGACCTGAGCCGTACGACCGGCCTGCACCAAAGACGTGTGCACGGCCCCAACCACGCCGCGTGCGGACGCTTGAGACGCCGGCGCCCGTGCGGCCCTCTGACCACCGGGCGGAGGCCTGGTACACGGCAGGCACGGCCTGGGCCACGCCTCCGCCCGCGCTCTGGATCCGCGTGTACGTGTGTCCAGGGCCACAGTCTGCGTGCGCCCGGACATCCCCTGCGGGTGGCCTGATTCACTGCGTGCGTGTGCGCTGGACCACCGTCTTCGCGCAACCCGGCGACCGCCTTCGCGCACCCAGCCCTGCCTGTACGCGGTCTGGCCACTACGTCGTGTGACCTGAACCATCGCTTGCGGGTGCTCTGGCCACCGCCTGGACGGGGTTGAACGCAGAACGGCGATCCCGGCGTGGTGTGCCGGGATCGCCGAACTGGTCGTGCAATATGTGGTTATGTGATCACAACGAACGCGTCAGCGGTCGTCGTTGGGGTTCATTGACGGGGTTTCGCTGAGGCGAGCCGACTCGTCCAGGATGTCGGCGCCCTTTTCGCGCAACGCTGCGACGTGCTGACGCCCATGGTGGGCGCAGAACAGCAGCTCCCCACCAACAGGCAGGGTCGCGCGAATGTAGGCCTGGGCGCCGCAGCGGTCGCAGCGGTCGAGGGCCGTCAGCGGCTTAACGGGGGCGAGAGCTCCAGTCACGTATCGCCTTTCGGGTCACCCCCGCCGAAGCGAGGATCT
Source organism: Nonomuraea sp. NPDC001684 (assembly GCF_053596515.1). Classification (NCBI taxonomy): domain Bacteria; kingdom Bacillati; phylum Actinomycetota; class Actinomycetes; order Streptosporangiales; family Streptosporangiaceae; genus Nonomuraea; species Nonomuraea sp. NPDC001684. The sequence continues at coordinate 24,849 of NZ_JBSFGJ010000007.1, read as the reverse complement.
GGCGTCAGTCACTTGAGACAACATCTAACCGGACGTGGACGTTCCCAACCTCCGCCTCGCTACGCCCAGAGCAGAATGTGTCCGAAAGTAATGGTGATCAGCCGGTTGGTAACGGCAAACGTGTCGCCATGGCAAGCTTGTACGCGCGCCTGAGGGAAGAACGGTAGGCTACGCACACGTGTTCGATGCTTAGACCAGGGGAGCAAGAGTGACGGTAGTGGAGGCGGGTTACACAGCTCGTCACCTGTCGGTGCTTGAGGGCCTCGAGGCCGTACGCAAGCGGCCGGGCATGTACATCGGGTCCACCGACAGCCGCGGGCTCATGCACTGCCTCTGGGAGATCGTGGACAACGGGGTCGACGAGGCCCTGGCCGGCCACTGCGACCGCATCGAGGTCGAGCTCTACGCCGACGGCTCCATCGAGGTGCGGGACAACGGCCGCGGCATCCCCGTTGACATCCACCCCAAGACCGGCCTGGCCGGCGTCGAGCTCGTCTACACCAAGCTTCATGCCGGCGGCAAGTTCGGCAGCGGCTCCTACGGCGCCTCCGGCGGCCTCCACGGCGTGGGCGCCTCCGTGGTCAACGCCCTGTCCTCCCGGCTCGACGTCGAGGTCGACCTCGACGGGCGGGTCCACGAGATCAGCTTCAGGCGCGGCGTGCCCGGCGTCTTCGACGGCGACGGGCCCACGGCCAAGTTCAAGAAGAAGTCCGGGCTGCGGATCGGCGGCAACCTGCCCAAGAACGTCACGGGCACCCGTGTGCGCTTCTGGGCCGACAAGCAGATCTTCCTGCCCGACGCCGAGGTCTCGCTCGACGAGATCCACGTGCGCCTGCGGCAGACCGCGTTCCTGGTGCCGGGCCTGACCCTGGCGGTCTTCGACAGCAGGGGCGAGGAGCGTACCGGCGAGGAGTTCCGCTTCGACGGCGGCATCTCCGAGTTCACCGAGTTCCTGGCCCGCGACGAGCCCGTCTGCGAGGTGCTGCGGCTGCAGGGCGTGGGCCACTTCCACGAGACCGTGCCGGTCCTCGACGACCAGGGCCACATGACGCCCACCGAGGTGCAGCGCGAGCTCACCGTCGACGTGGCGGTCCGGTGGGGCAAGGGTTACGAGTCGACCGTGCGCTCGTTCGTCAACGTGATCGCCACGCCCAAGGGCGGCACCCACCTGACCGGTTTCGAGCGCGGCCTGGTCCGCACGATCAATGAGCTGCTGCGCGAGACCCGGCTGCTGAAGAGCGGCGACGACCCGGTCAACAAGGAGGACATCTCCGAGGGGCTGACCGGCGTGGTCACCGTCCGGGTGCCCGAGCCGCAGTTCGAGGGGCAGACCAAGGAGGTGCTCGGCACCTCCGCGGCCACCCGCATCGTCTCCCACGTGGTCTCGCGCGAGCTCAAGGAGCTGTTCGCCAACCCGCCGCGCGGGTTCAAGCAGCCGCTGCGGGCCGTGCTGGAGAAGATCGTCGCTGCCGCCAAGGCCCGCATCGCGGCCCGCGAGCACCGCGACAACCAGCGGCGCAAGAGCGCCCTGGAGAACTCCGCGCTGCCCGCCAAGCTGGTCGACTGCCGCAGCGACGCCGTCGACCGCAGCGAGCTGTTCATCGTCGAGGGCGACTCCGCGCTCGGCACGGCCAAGCTGGCCCGCGACTCCGAGTTCCAGGCGCTGCTGCCGATCCGCGGCAAGATCCTCAACGTGCAGAAGGCGTCCGTGAGCGACATGCTCAAGAACGCCGAGTGCGCCGCGATCATCCAGGTGGTGGGGGCCGGGTCGGGGCGTTCGTTCGACATCGAGGCGGCCCGCTACGGCAAGGTCATCCTCATGGCCGACGCCGACGTCGACGGCGCGCACATCCGCTGCCTGCTGCTCACCCTGTTCCACCGCTACATGCGGCCGATGGTGGAGGCCGGCCGGGTGTTCGCGGCCGTGCCGCCGCTGCACCGCATCGAGCTCACCAACCCCGGGCGCGGCAAGGAGAAGTACATCTACTGCTACTCCGACGCCGAGCTGCAGAAGGTCCTGCGCGACCTGGAACGGCGGGGCAAGCGCTGGAAGGACCCGGTGCAGCGGTACAAGGGCCTTGGGGAGATGGACGCCGACCAGCTCGCCGAGACCACGATGGACCCGCGGCACCGGGTGCTGCGCCGGGTGCGCATCGAGGACGCCGAGGGGGCCGAGGCCATCTTCAGCCTGCTCATGGGGAGCGACGTGGCGCCGCGACGGGAGTTCATCGTCAGCAGCGCGGCCGAGGTCGACCGCGACCACATCGACGCCTGAGCCTGGAGGCTCTCACCCGGGGTCACGTATCTGACCCCGGGTTTCGCTGACACCGGCTCAAGCAAGGGCCCAGATTTCAGGGACCTCGCGCCCATGTCCGCGGCGCTACCGTGCTGCAACCTCGCCGGCAGAACGCCACCGGGTCTCAATGCGACCTTGTGCTTCCACAACGGCCTCTCGCGTTTCCTCGATCGAAAGACGGACCCCGTGTCGTCAGGCTGCGCCCTGGCCGGGCTTCTGGGGCCGCCGAATGTCACGTCACCGCGCCTCAATCTGGCCCCTGGGCTCAAGGTGATGGCGGCGTCCTCGGGCCAGGCGACGTTGGGTACGGGAGGACGCTGGATTCCGGGTGTCATCGGGCCAGGGCGACGCCGGGCTCAGGAGGACGCCGGATTGGGGCGGCATCGGGCTCAGGGCGGGCATTCAGGGCCTCGGAACGCCCTCCGGCAGCAGGGTTTCTGGCCCAAGGAGGGGTGGCGTTGCCGGCGGATGGCGCGCGGGCTGGCTTGAGGAAGTCCTCATGGGAGGTCGGAGCGGAGCTCCCGGCCGATGCGGGGGCGCTGCACGTTTGGTAGGGCGCGGGGCTGCTTGGCAACCCCGGCGACCCGGTCTCGAAGGGTTCTGCCCAGGTCGGAAAGGGCCCGTCGCTTCCGCCGCCAGACGGCCCGCCCTGGCGGCACGCCGGTCACAGGGCGTTCAGAAGGCGCTGCGGTGATGCGCTCTCTGTCGCACGCGGTCTTTCGCAGGCAACTCGGTCTCGCCTGTCACCGACGGTTCGGCCGGCTGGGATGGGCTTCGTTTGCAGCGCAGCGCGCCTTAGGTTCTGTGTCCGCTGCAGAGATGCGCAGCGCGGGGGGGCCGCTCGGGCCCGTTCATGGCTACGCCTAGGGCCCCGACCGGGGCTGTGGGCGTGTCGGCTTGGGGCGTCACCCGGACCTGCGCCGCATCGGTGTGCCCGCGCAGGACGTGGGAGCCGGTCATCACGGTGGCCGCTGGTAAGAGCATGTCGCGCTTGGGGCATCGAGGGCCTTGGACCAGCTTCGTCGACCGGCGTCGCACCGGCACCGGCCCCAAGGCTCTCAGAGCCTCACGTAGGGCTTCTGAGGTCAGCGGCTGGGGTCCGAGTGCTAGTAGGGCGTTCTGGAGGCTCCTGGGCCTCGTGGTGGCGTGGGTGGGCGCGCTGGCGGGCCTCTTGGTGTTGCGGTGCAGCGAGGTGCACGGTGGGCCGCCCGCATGAGGGGCCCGCGGAGGCCTGAGGGGGAGGGTGGCAAGTCGGGGAGCGCGGTAGGGGCCTGGGCCTGGTGCCCAGCATCGGGATTGCATGTGGTGGCTTGAGTGCTCATGGCGCATAGGGCCCTGCTGGTGGGGATGGCTGCTTCTGGGGACTGGCAATTCCCCGGTCCCGGGCTCGGTTCTGGGCTCTTGGTGGGTGGGGGTTTCCGGCCTGCTTCGTGCTTCCGTGTCCTTGCGGACGGTAAGCGCCAGTTACGTAGTGTCATCCACGAGTCGGCGGGGTACGGGCGGGACGCAGCCGTTTCGCGGATCACCTCCTGGAACGAGCCCTGCCAGATCCCCCCACGAAGTCCACGGCCCCGATGGGCGGGGGGAGAGGAACGGCGATGGGGGTGACCGCGGGGGCGGCGGTGGATCTGGGGGCGGCGCGCATGCAGATGGCGTTGTCCCTCGGCTGGCACATCATCATCGCCTGTCTCGGCGTCGGCATGCCCGCCATCACCCTGCTGGCCGAGTGGCGCGGGCATCGCACCGGGGACAACAACTACCGGCTGCTGGCGCGACGCTGGGCCAGGGCGCTCGGGGTGCTGTTCGCGGTCGGCGCAGTTTCGGGGACGATCCTGTCGTTCGAGATGGGCCTCCTGTGGCCGGGCATGATGGGCGTGTACGGCGAGGTCATCGGCCTGCCGTTCTCGCTGGAGGGCATCGCGTTCTTCGTCGAGGCCATCTTCCTCGGCATCTACCTGTACGCCTGGGACCGCCTGCGTCCCGTCCCGCACCTGCTGACCGGGATCCCGATCGTGCTGGCGGGGGTGGCCAGCGCGTTCTTCGTGGTCGCCGCCAACGCCTGGATGCAGCAGCCCACCGGGTACGAGGTCGCGGGCGGCCGGATCGTGGCCGTCGATCCATGGGCGGCGATGTTCAACCGGGCCACGCCGCCCCAGACCGTGCACATGATCCTGGCGGCGTTCATGGTGGCCGGATTCCTGATGGCCGGCGTGTACGCGGCCGCCATGCTGCGCGGCCGGCGCGACCGCTACCACCGGCTCGGCCTGCTGCTGCCGCTCACGGTCGCGGCGGCCGTCACGCCCGTGCAGATCGGCGTCGGCGACTGGGCCGCGCACTTCGTGGCCGAGTACCAGCCGGTCAAGCTGGCCGCCATGGAGGGCGTGTTCCGTACGGGCCGCGGCGTGCCGCTGCACCTGGGCGGGATCGCGGTGGACGGCGAGCTGAAGTACGCCCTGGAGATCCCCTACGGCCTGTCCCTGCTGGCCCACTGGAACCCGCACGCGGAGATCGCCGGCCTGGAGCAGGTGCCGCTCGCCGACCGGCCGCCGGTCAACATGGTGCACTGGGCGTTCCAGATCATGGTGCTGGTGGGCTTCGGACTGCTGCTGCTCGGGGCCTGCCTCGCGCTGTCCTGGAAACGACGGCGTGACCTGCCGGAGTCCCCGTGGTTCCTGCGCGCCGCCGCGCTGTCGGGCGTGGCCGCCGTGCTGGCGCTGGAGAGCGGCTGGGTGGTCACCGAGGTCGGACGCCAGCCGTGGATCGTGTTCCGGGTGATGCGCACGGCGGAGGCGGTCAATCCCGCGCCGGGCCTGGTGTACGGGTTCGCGCTGGTCACGGCCGTCTACGTGGTCCTGACCGTGGCCACCGTGTACGTGATGCGCCGGCTGTCCCGCGACGTGCCGGTGCCGCTGGCGCCGCAGGAGCCCGACGTCACCGGCTACAGGGTCGTGTGACGATGCCGCTGCCGCAGATCATGCTGGCCGTCCTGTGGATCGGGCTGACGGCGTACGTCCTGTTCGGCGGCGCCGACTTCGGCGGCGGCGTCTGGGACCTGCTGGCGGGCGGCGCCGAGCGCGGCCGGCGGCGGAGGGACCTGGTGGAGCACTCCATCGGCCCGGTCTGGGAGGCCAACCACGTCTGGTTGATCTTCGTGATCGTGCTGGCCTGGACCGGCGTGCCGTCGGTGTTCGCCTCGGTCGCCTCCACCCTCTACATCCCGCTCACCCTGGTGGCGCTGGGCGTGATCGGGCGCGGCGCGGCGTTCGCGTTCCGCAAGGTCTCCTCGCGGCTCTGGCAGCGGCGGCTCTTCGGCGCCACCTTCGCCTTCTCCTCGGTGGTGACCCCGTTCTTCCTCGGCGCCGCGGCGGGCGGCATCGCCTCCGGCCGGGTGCCGCCCGGCGTCGCCAAGGGCGACCTGGTCGGGAGCTGGGTCAACCCCACGTCGATGGCGGTCGGCGCGCTGGGCGTCGGCACGGCCGCGTACCTGGCCGCCGTCTACCTGACCCGCGACGCCCCGCGCGGCGGCCAGGAGGACCTGGCCGAGGAGTTCCGGCGGCGGGCGCTGGGCTGCGGGGCGGTGGTCGGCGTGCTGGCGGCGGTGAGCCTGCTCGTGCTGCGCGCCGACGCGCCCGCCCTGTTCGCCGAGCTGACCACCGGCCGCGCCCTGCCGCTGCTGGCGCTGTCGGTGCTGGCCGGGCTGGCCTCGCTGGTGCTGCTGTGGCGGCGGGCCTATCTGGCGGTACGCCTCAGCGCCGCGCTGGCCGTGACCGGGCTGCTGTGGGGCTGGGGCGTGGGGCAGTACCCCGTGCTGCTCCCCGGCCTCACCCTCGACCAGGCCGCGGCCACCGACGCGGTGCTGGGGGCCAGCCTGGGCTCGCTGGCCGTCGGCGCGGTCCTGCTGGTCCCGTCGTTGTGGTGGTTGTACGCCACCTTCCAGCGCGAGCGCGGCGAGATCAGTCGCCGACCGGCGTGAGCAGGCCCGTGCGCACGTCGTAGATCGCGCCCGTCACCGGCATGTCGGCGGGCAGGAACGGGGTCGTGCGGATGCGGGTGAGGTCGTGGCGCAGCGCCTCGCCCTGGTCGGGGACGGTGTGGAACTCCAGGCTGCGGGTGTCCACCCCCCGGGCGCTGGTCAGGTCGTGCACGTCGGCGTCCGTCACCTTGGTCATCCCGCAGTCGGTGTGCGGCATGACCAGGACGCGCTCGACGCCCAGCAGGTACACGGCGAGGACCAGCGTGCGCAGTACGTCGTCGGTGACCCGCGCGCCGGCGTTACGCAGGATCTTGGCGTCGCCGGGTTGCAGGCCCAGCAGGCCCAGCGGGTCGATGCGGGAGTCCATGCAGGTCACCACGGCAAGCCCGCGGGCTGCCCGGCCGGTGAGCCCGGAGTCGCCGAAGTCCTTGGCGTACTTCGCGTTGGCGGCATACAGGTCGTCGAACGCAGTCATGCCTCAGATCTTCCCTTACGTCCCAAAGATGATGCTTTCCGGGGTGGCGACTGGCGCGAGTTCCCGAAGGTCCCACGAAAATCACTCACCTTGAGTGATGATGTCGTCACCATCTGTACGTCGTCGAAGAAGGTCAGTCGTGAGTAGGTCCGAATCGCTCGCCGCGTATCTCCGCGCTCAGGCCCGGCGCCGCCTCGACCGTGTGGAGTCCAACGACGACGGGCGCAACGCCAGATGCGCGCTGGCCCTGCTCGACACCGCCGCGTACGCCGCCGGCCTGCCCGAGGACGACCCGATCATCCTCATGCTCGACCAGGCGGGCTGCTACGGGCCGCTCGGCTGCGAGGAGTTCGACCCGGGGGAGGCCGGCGTCCGGCTGATCCGGTCGTGGACCGGCGGCGAGCCCCACGAACTCCTGCTCGCCCTGCCCGCCGCCATCGAGGCCGCCGCCTCCGCCTGAGCCGCGTTCAGGCCGCGTTCAGGCCGCGTTCAGGCCGCGTTCAGGCCCTGTTCAGGCCGTGGGCTCGTTCCCCGGCCGCCACTTGATGCCGCAGCCGATCGAGGCGCGCTGCTCGGCCGGGACGGGATCGCCCGCCAGCAGCGCGTCGACCGCCGCGCGCAGCGAGGAGCCCGTCACCGGGATCGAGTTGCCCGGGCGCGACCCGTCGAACTCTCCCCGGTAGACGAGCCGCAGGTCGCCGTCGTAGAGGAAGAAGTCGGGGGTGCAGGCCGCGCGGTAGGCCTTGGCGACGTCCTGGGTGTCGTCCAGCAGGTACGGGAACGGGAACCCCGCGCGCCGGGCCTGTCCGGCCAGGTGTGTGGGATCATCGTCGGGGTAGTTCACGCTGTCGTTGCTGCAGATGCCCACCACCGACAGCCTGGAGCCGTAGCCCGCGGCCAGCGTGCCGAGGCCCGTCTCGATGTGCCGTACGTAGGGGCAGTGGTTGGACAGGAAGACCACGAGCGTGGCGGGAGAGCCCTTGAGGTCCGCGAGCGAGACGCTGCCGCCGTCGATGGCGGTGAGGTCGAAGGCGGGCGCGGGAGTGCCCAGGGGAACCATGAACGAATTGGCAGCCATGACCTTCATTCTCGTCGGCCGGGACGCCGGCGAAACAAGTCCAGGAGGTGAATGATGGCCGGCATCGCGGAGTTCCGCACGACGGTCCTCGACTGCCCGGAGCCGCGGGCGCTCGCCGAGTTCTACTCGCGCCTGCTCGGCTGGCCCGTCACGTACGAGGACGACACCTGGGTGGTCGTCGAGGACGGCGGCTCGCCCAAACGCCTGGCCTTCCAGCGCGTGCCCGGCCACCGGCCGCCGACCTGGCCGGAGGGCGATCGGCCGCAGCAGCTCCACATCGACGTCACCGTCACCGACATGGACAAGGCCGAGCGGCAGGTGCTGGAGATCGGCGCGACCAAGCACGAGCGGCAGCCGAGCGAGGACGACAGCTTCCGGGTCTTCCTCGACCCCGCCGGCCACACGTTCTGCCTCTGCCGCGACTGACCGGGCACCCGCCCCGCGCAGGCGGGGCGGGCCTCCGTGACGCCGGTCAGCCGGGGATCACTCCTCCTCGGACGCCGGGGGCGCCGGGGGCGCCGGGGGCGCCGGCGCGTCGGCCTGCGGCCCCGCGGCCAGGGCGCCGCCGACGGCGCCGATGGTGTGGGTCAGCCGCACGCCGGAGCCGTCGCGGCGGCCGATCTCCTCCGGCAGCGGCACCGGCTTGCCCACCGCCGACACGGCCTTGGCGGGCGCGGGGCCGGCCCAGGCGAGCAGCAGCTCGTCCTCGCCCTTCAGGAAGCGCTGGGCCCGCACGCCGCCGGTGGCCCGGCCCTTGGCCGGGAACTCGGCGTAGTCGGAGACCTTGCCGCCCCCGACCTGCGTGCCCGGCAGCGCCGTCGAGGACCCGGCCACGGTGACGACCTGCGCCGGACGCGAGGGGTCGACCACGCCGAACCAGATCACCCGGGCGCCGCCGTCGAGCCGGATGCCGGCCATGCCGCCGGCCGGACGCCCCTGGGGACGCACCAGCGAGGCCGGGTAACGCAGGAGCTGGGCGTCGGAGGAGATGAAGACCAGGTCGTGGTCCTCGGAGTCGAGCTCGGCGGCGCCCACCACGGTGTCGCCGTCCTTGAGGGTGATCACTTCGAAGTCGTCGCGGTTGGCCGGGTAGTCGGGCACCACCCGCTTGACCACGCCCTGGGCCGTGCCGAGCGCCAGCCCGGGGCTGTCGGGGTCGAGCGAGCCGAGGCCCACGACCTTCTCGTCGGGCTGCAGCGAGACGAACTCGGAGACCGGATGGCCGCCCGACAGCGTCGGCGGGTTGGCCGAGGGCGGCAGCGTCGGCAGGTCGACCACCTGGACCCGGATCAACCGGCCCAACGACGTCACCACGCTCACCTCGCCGCGTACGGACGTGCGCGCCACCGACACCAGCACGTCGTGCGCCGAACGGTCGCCCTCGCCCGCCAGCGGAGCCGCGTCGGAGGTGCGGGCCAGCAGCCCCGTGGAGGACAGCAGCGCCCAGCACGGGTCGTCGGCCACCTGGAGCGAGGCCACCGGCGTGCGGGCCACGCCCGGCGCCTCCAGCAGCACGGTACGGCGCGGCGTGGCGTACTTCTTGGCCACCTCGGCCAGCTCGCCCGAGACCACCTGCCGCAGCTTCGCCTCCGAGGACAGGATCTCGGTGAGCGCCGCGATCTCCTCGCTCAGCGTCTGCTTCTCCTGGTCGAGCTCCAGCTTGTCGAACCGGGTCAGCCGGCGCAGCGGCGTGTCGAGGATGTAGGCGGCCTGGATCTCGGTCAGGTCGAAGACCTCCATCAACCGGGCGCGGGCCTGCGCCGAGTCGTCGGAGGAACGGATGACCTGGATGACCTCGTCGATGTTGAGCAGCGCGATGATCAGGCCGTCGACCAGGTGCAGGCGCTCCTCGCGCTTGCGCCGGCGGTACTCGGACCTGCGCCGCACGACCTCCAGCCGGTGGTCGACGTAGACCTGCAGCAGCTCGCGCAGGCCGAGCGTGCGCGGCTCGCCGTCGACCAGGGCGACGTTGTTGATGCCGAAGGTCTCCTCCATCGGCGTGAGCCGGTAGAGCTCCTCCAGGACGGCCTCGGGAATGAAGCCGTTCTTGATCTCGATGACCAGGCGCAGGCCCTTGTGCCGGTCGGTGAGGTCCTTCAGGTCGGCGATGCCCTGGAGCTTCTTGCTGGTCACCAGCTCCTTGATCTTGGTGACCACCCGCTCGGGGCCGACGTTGTAGGGCAGCTCGGTGACGATGATGCCCTTGCGTCGCGGCGTGATCTGCTCGACCGCGCACCTGGCCCGCATGCGGAACGTGCCGCGCCCGGTCTCGTAGGCGTCGCGCACGCCCTGCAGCCCGATGATCGAGCCGCCGGTCGGCAGGTCGGGGCCGGGCACGAACTTCATCAGCTCGTCGAGCGTGGCGTCGGGCTTCTTGATCAGGTGGCGGGCGGCGGCCACGACCTCGGCGAGGTTGTGCGGCGCCATGTTGGTCGCCATGCCGACCGCGATGCCGGTGGTGCCGTTGACCAGCAGGTTGGGGAACGCCGACGGCATGACCGTGGGCTCGGTCTCCTGGCCGTCGTAGTTGGGCTTGAAGTTGACGGTGTCCTCGTCGAGTGACTCCACCATGAGCATCGCCGCCGGGGCCAGCCTGGCCTCGGTGTACCGCATGGCGGCCGGCAGGTCGTCGGGGGAGCCGAAGTTGCCGTGGCCGTCGACCAGCGGCAGCCGCATCGAGAACGGCTGCGCCAGGCGCACGAGGGCGTCGTAGATGGCGCTGTCGCCATGGGGGTGGAGCTTGCCCATGACGTCGCCGACGACGCGGGAGGACTTGACGTGGCCGCGCTCTGGACGCAGGCCCATCTCGCTCATGGAGTAGAGGATGCGCCGCTGCACCGGTTTGAGGCCGTCGCGAGCGTCGGGCAGAGCCCGCTGGTAGATCACCGAGTACGCGTACTCGAGATAGCTCTTGCGCATCTCGGAGGAGACGTCGATGTCGACGATCCGCTCCTCGAAGTCCTCAGGCGGGGGTGCAGTCGTACGTCGGGCCATGTCGAACATTGTGCCGAAGAGACTCGGGTGCCCGCGACTCGTCGGCGCGCCGCCCTGCTCTTGACCAAGCAATTGCTTGGGTCTTACCGTCGGAGGCGAGGACCCCGTCCATCCGCCTCCGGAGGCTTCGCCATGATCGAGTTCCATCCCGTGACCAAGCACATCGGCGCCGAGGTCACCGGGGTCGATCTGCGCAAACCCCTCTCCCCGGAAGACGTCGCGACCCTGCGCGAGGGGTGGCTGCGGCACCTGGTGCTGTTCTTCCGCGACCAGCACATCGACGACGAGCAGCATCTGCAGTTCGCCCTCAACTTCGGCACGATCAACCACCCGGCGTTCAAGAAGGACTCCGGCAGCCCGATCCACATCCTCGACCAGACCTCCCCGAAGGGCGAGGGCGGGGACGAATGGCACAGCGACAACACCTTCGAGCCCACGCCGCCGATGGGCTCGCTGCTGCGCTGCATGCAACTGCCGAGCGTGGGCGGCGACACCTGCTGGGCCAACACCTACCTGGCCTACGAGACGCTGTCGCCGTCGATCCAGCGGCTGTGCGACGAGCTGACCGCCGTGCACGACATCACGATGTCGATGAAGAAGGCGATCTCCAAGGGGCACCCGTTCGACCTGGCCGAGATCCAGGCCAAGTGGCCGCCGGTGGAGCGCCCGGTGGTCCGCGTGCACGCCGAGACCGGGCGCAAGGCCCTGTTCGTCAACCGGGCCTCCACCACCCGCCTGGTGGGGCTGAGCGACCGGGAGAACGAGGCCCTGCTGCCGCTGCTCATCGACCACATCCGCTCGCCCGAGTACCAGTGCAGGCTGAACTGGCGTCCCGGCACGCTGGCCTTCTGGGACAACCGCCCCACCCAGCACTACGCGGTCGCCGACTACACCGAACGCCGCCGCATGCACCGCGTCACGATCAACGCCTTCCCCGAGCACGCGGACGAGGAGCGCCTCACAGCTTGAGCGAGGCCCAGCCCGACAGGGCGAAGAACAGGAACAGCAGCGTCTCCACGCCGTAGACGATGTTGCGTCCGGTCGGGCCGAACAGCACGTACGCCACGGCGGCGAGCGTGCACCCGACCACGAGGAGCACGTCCACCACCCCGAGCACGATCGCCAGCGCGAGGCGCACCAGGAACCACAGGAAGCCCAGGCCGAACCAGCTCGACATCGTGGAGTCGTCGTAGGCCCACCTGGACAGCGCCATGGGGGAGTAGAAGGAGGTGTCCCAGTACTCCTGCCAGCGCTCCCCGATGCCCGCCGACCGCTCCTTGACGGTGGCCTGGGCGTTCTTGAACTCGATGGTCCGCACGGCGCCGTTCGTCACGTCGATGAGCACCTGCCGGCGGACGACCTGGATCACGGCCGTGCCGTTCACCACGGCCATGAACTCGCCGGAACCGCTGTTGACCTTGTAGATGTGATCGAAGCCCGCCACGTCCGGCTTGTCCGGGCTTCTGCGGGCGTCGCGGACGACCACGTAGAAGGCGTCGTCGTCGGCCTCGGGCAGGTTGTACTCGGCGCCGATCGAGAAGATGCCGACCGGCGTGACCAGCGAGGTCTCCCCCGAGACCTGCACCTTGCCGTCGCTTCCCCACTCCAGCTTCACCGGCAGGAAGGCGGGGTGGTAGGACGCCTTCACATCGGTCCCGGCGCAGCCCGCCGTGGTGAGGATCATGACGGCCAGCACCACCCGGGCCATCATCTCGAAGTGATCTTTGGTGTTCCTCCGGCGACGCGTCGCCGCCGGTACGACCGGGGTGTGGACAAGCCCCGTCATCAGCCCTCCTGGGGGGCGAAAGCGCTTGACGACTGCTCAACGTTCCGTCCCGCCCCCCGGTTCCGCACGGCGGACCCCGCACCTTCGTCCGCACGGCGGACCCCGCACCTTCGTCCGGGCGGGGACGCGCGGTGGGCCTGTTCCGTCGGTGGAAGCTGGTAATAAGGGGGGCATGATTGAAGCCCCCGACGCGGCGATGCTGCGCGAAGAGGCCGAGGAGCGGCTGCGGGCCCTGGCCGGCGACCACGCCCGGCTGCGAGACGACCAGTGGTCCGCCATCGAGGCGCTCGTGCTCGACCGGCGCAGGGTGCTCGTCGTGCAGCGCACCGGCTGGGGCAAGTCCGCCGTCTACTTCGTGGCCACCGCCCTGCTGCGCGAGCTCGGCGAGGGCCCCACGGTCATCGTCTCGCCGCTGCTCGCCCTCATGCGCAACCAGATCGCCGCCGCCGAGCGCGCCGGCATCAGGGCCGTCACCATCAACTCCGCCAACCCCGAGGCGTGGGAGGAGATCTACGGCCAGGTCGCCGAGGGCATGGTCGACGTGCTGCTGGTCAGCCCCGAGCGGCTCAACAACCCCGACTTCCGCGACAACGTGCTGCCCGAGCTGGCCGAGAGCGCCGGGCTCGTGGTCGTCGACGAGGCCCACTGCATCTCCGACTGGGGCCACGACTTCCGGCCCGACTACCGCCGGCTCGCCACGCTGTTCGACGAGCTGCCGCCCGGCATCCCGGTGCTGGCCACCACCGCCACGGCCAACGCCCGCGTCACCCGCGACGTCGCCGAGCAGATGGGCGAGGGCACGTTCGTGCTGCGCGGCCCGCTGGAGCGCGAGAGCCTCCACCTGAGCGTCGTCAAGCTGCCCTCGGCCGAGCAGCGCCTGGCCTGGCTGGCCCAGACCCTGCGCGAGCTGCCGGGCTCCGGCATCGTCTACACGCTCACCGTCGCCGCCGCCCACGAGATCGCCGGCTACCTGCGCGAGCAGGGCCACGAGGTGGCCGCCTACTCCGGCCAGACCGACCCGGCCGAGCGGCTGGCCGCGGAGGAGGCGCTGCTCAACAACAAGATCAAGGCGCTGGTCGCCACGAGCGCGCTCGGCATGGGGTTCGACAAGCCCGACCTGGGCTTCGTCGTGCACGTCGGCGCGCCGCAGTCGCCCGTCGCCTACTACCAGCAGGTCGGCCGGGCCGGGCGCGGCGTCGAGCGGGCCGAGGTCATCCTGCTGCCCGGCACGGAAGACCGCGAGATCTGGGCCTACTTCACCTCCCTGGCCTTCCCGCCCGAGCCCGTCGTGCGCGCCACGCTCCAGGCGCTCGAACAGGGCGGCGTGATGTCCACCCAGGCGCTGGAGACCGCGGTCGACCTGAGCCGCAGCCGCCTGGAGATGATGCTCAAGGTCCTCGACGTCGACGGAGCCGTGCGCCGGGTCAAGGGCGGCTGGGAGTCCACCGGCGAGCCCTGGGCCTACGACGCCGAGCGCTACGCCCGCATCGCCGCCGAGCGCAAGGCCGAGCAGGACGCCATGCTGCGCTACCTGACCACCGAGGAGTGCCGCGAGCAGTACCTGCGCAGGCACCTCGACGACGACACCGCCACGCCCTGCGGCCGTTGCGACAACTGCACCGGCCGCCACCGCTCGCCGGAGATCGCCGCCCAGGCCGTCGGGACCGCCCGCGAGCGCCTGAGCAGGCCCGGCGTCGAGATCGAGGCGCGCAGGCAGTGGCCCACCGGCCTGGCCGACCTGTCCGGCAGGATCAAGCCCGAGCTCGGCGCCGAGCCGGGCCGCGCGCTCGGCCGGCTGACCGACATCGGCTGGGGCAACCGGCTGCGCGAGCTGCTCGCCGGAGCCGACGGGCCGATGGCCGACGACATGTTCAAGGCCGTCGTCCAGGTGTTGTCGGCGTGGGACTGGCGGGAGCGGCCGGTGGCCGTGGTCAACGTGCCGTCGGCGACGCGCCCGCAGCTCGTGCGCGGCTTCGCCGAACGGCTGGCGCAGGTGGGCCGGCTGACCTACCTGGGCGAGCTGGGCTACCGGGCGGGGTCGCCCGGCCGGCAGTTCAACAGCGCCAAGCGCGTCCAGGCGATCAGGGGCACGCTGGCGATGCCGAAGGACCTCGGTGCCGCGATCGCGCAGTGCGGCGGCCCGGTGCTGCTGATCGACGACCGCGTGGACACGGGCTGGACGATGACCCTGGCGGCGGCCCTGATCCGGCACGCGGGCGCGCCGGCGGTGCTGCCGCTCGCGCTGGCCACCACGTCCTGACCGGCGGAAGGAAGCCCGGCCGGGGCAGGAGAAGCCCGGCCGGGGAGCGGGTCAGAACGGCGGGCGCGCGCCCAGGTGCATGATGGCCTTGGCGGCGAGCCGGCACCCGGCGGCCAGCGACTCGGCCGGCGGCTTGCCGGCCAGCCACGGCGGCAGGAACCCGGCCGAGAACGCGTCACCCGCGCCCGTGCCGTCGACGATCTTGTCGACCGGCTCGGCGGCCACCCGGACCGGGTCGGGGCGGCCGTTGCTGAACCACAGCGCGCCCTCGGCGTTCATCTTGATGACGACCTGCGGGAACCACGCGGTGAGCACCTTGGCGGCGGCCTCGGCGTCGTCGCGGCCGGTCAGCACCTTGGCCTGGTCGATGTTGGCGAACAGCAGCTTCGCGCCGTTGGTCCATTCGAGGAACGGCTCGGCGCCCGTGCGCTCCAGCGGCGCCGAGGAGGCGCAGTCGACCGAGATCGACATGCCCGTGCGGCGCGCCATGTCCAGCGCCGCCAGACCGGCGTCGCGCGAGCCCTCGTTGACCAGCGTGTAGCCCGAAAGGTGCAGGTGGGCGCCCGAGGCGAACAGGTCGCGCGGCAGGTCTTCGGGGGACAGGGCGGCGTTGGCGCCCGGGTCGGAGAGCATCGTGCGCTCGCCCTTGTGCGTGACGAGCACCACGCAGGTGCCGGTGGGCCGCTCGGGATCCATGACGAGCCGGGCGTCGACGCCGTAGCCCATCAGCTCCATGTCGCGGTTGCGGCCGGTGATGTCGGCGCCCCGGCGGCCGATGAAGGCCACCTCCGCGCCCTCGACGGCGAGCCACGAGGCGATGTTGGCGCCGGAGCCGCCGCCGTGCATCGTCACGATCGCGGGCGTGTCACTTGCCCTGGCGAGCGCGTAACGGGCGCGCGCGACCGCGTCGGTCATGAGATCGCCCACCACGACGACCCGCGTCATGATGCCACCACCTTGCTGCCTTCAGAACGACCCTGGCCACGGCAAAACTAACAGCTTCCGGGCTGTTCGTGGGGCTGACCCCGGACACCGGGCAGCAGTCGATGCACAAGCGTTGCCCAAGAGGCCCACCGGTCTTGGCATGTGGGATGCGGGTTTACGCTCGTGGCGTGGAGGCACAGTATCCGGCTCACTGGGAGGCCGACGTCGTCCTGGCCGACGGGGGCACCGCGCACGTGCGCCCCATCAGGCCCGCCGACGCCGACCGTCTCCGTGCTTTCTACTCCCGTCTGTCGGCCGAGTCGATCTATTTCCGGTTCTTCGGCCCCCGGCCCCGGCTGTCCGACCGCGACGTCGAGCGCTTCACCAACGTCGACTACGTCAACCGCGTGGCCCTCATCGCCACCATCGGCGCCGAGATGGTCGCGGTCATCCGCTACGACCGCACCGAGCCGGGCGAGGCCGAGGTCGCCTTCCTGGTCGAGGACGCCCACCAGGGCAGGGGCGTGGCCTCCGTCCTGCTGGAGCACCTGGCGGCCACGGCCCGCGAGCGCGGCATCGAGCGGTTCGTCGCCGACGTGCTGCCCGCCAACATGAAGATGATGGGCGTCCTGCGGCAGGCCGGCTACACCGCGCAGAGCCAGTTCGCCGACGGCGTCGTCCGCATGACCCTCGACCTGACCCCGACCGAGACCTCGGCGGAGGTGACGACCTCGCGCGAGCACCGGGCCGAGTCGCGCTCGATCGCGCGCCTGCTGGCCCCCGGCTCGGTCGCGGTCATCGGCGCCTCGCGCGAGCCCGGCGGCGTCGGCCAGACCGTCCTGCGCAACCTGCTGGCGGCCGACTTCACCGGCCCGGTCTACCCCGTCCACCGCCAGGTGCGGGCCGTCGCGGGCGTGCGGGCCTACCCCAGCGTGACCGAGATCGACGGCGAGGTCGACCTGGCGGTCGTGGCCGTGCCCGCCGAGGGGGTCCTCGACGTGGTCAAGGAGTGCGCCGAGAAGGGCGTGCACGGGCTGGTCGTGGTCTCCTCCGGGTTCGGCGAGACCGGCGCGTCCGGCCGCGCCCGGCAGGACGAGCTGGCCCGCATCGCCCGCTCCTACGGCCTGCGCGTGGTCGGCCCCAACTGCCTGGGCATCGCCAACACCGACCCGGCCGTCAAGCTCAACGCCACGCTGGCCGCCACCGTGCCGGGCCGCGGAAGGGTGGGCTTCTTCAGCCAGTCGGGCGCGCTCGGCACCGCGCTGCTCCAGCGCGTGGCCCAGCGCGGCATGGGCATCTCGTCGTTCGTCTCGGCCGGCAACCGCGCCGACGTCTCGGGCAACGACCTCCTGCAGTACTGGGAGGAGGACGCCGCGACCGAGGTCATCCTGCTCTACCTGGAGTCGCTGGGAAACCCGCGCAAGTTCACCCGGCTGGCCAGGCGCATCGCGCGCAACAAGCCGATCGTGGTGGTCAAGAGCGGCGGCACCCCGGCCGGCCACTCGGCCGAGGAGCTCGGGCTGCCCGACTCCGCGATCAGCTCCCTGTTCGCCCAGGCGGGCCTGATCAGGGTCGACGACCTCATCCAGCTCTTCGACGTGGGCCAGCTGCTGGCCTACCAGCCGCTGCCCGCCGGGCCCAGGGTCGCGCTCGTGACCAACTCCGACGCCCTCGGCCTGCTGGCCGCCGACTCCTGCCTGGCGGCCGGCCTCGAACCGCGCCCGCCGGTCAACCTGGGCGCCGCGGCCGGGCCGGCCGAGTTCGGCGCGGCGCTCGCCGGCGAGCTGGCCGCCGACGAGGTCGACGCGGCCGTCGTGATCTACATGCCGCCGATCCCCGGCGAGTCGGACGAGGTGGCGGCCGAGCTGCTGCGCGTCTCGCAGGGGTCCGCCAAGCCGGTGCTGGCCACCTTCCGCGGGCATCTCGGCATGCATCCGTCGCTGCGCGTGCCCAGCGGCTCCGGCGGCACGCCCGCGCGGGGCTCCATCCCGTCGTACGCGGCTCCGGAGGAGGCGGTCAGGGCCCTGGCCCACGTCGTGCGGTACGCCACCTGGCGGGCGCATCCGGCCGTGCCGCCGCCCGAGCTCGACGGCCTCGACACCGCCCGCGCCCGCGAGCTGGTGCTGGCCGCGCTGGCCGGCGCCCCTGCCCCGGCGGGTGAGGAGCCGGGCGGGTTCGCCGAGCCGGGCCCGCCGGTCGAGATCGACGCCACCGAGCTGCTGTCGTCCTACGGGCTGACCGTCTGGCCCGCCGAGGTCGTCCGCTCGCCGGAGGAGGCCGTGGCCGCCGCCGAACGGCTCGGCTGGCCCGTGGTGCTCAAGGTGGCCGACCCGGGGGCCTCGCGCCGCGCGGGCACCGTACGCCTGGGGCTCACCGGTCCCGAGATGGTGCGCCACGCCTACGCCGAGTTCGCCGACCAGCTCGGCGAGCGGGTCGAGCTGGCCGTGCAGCGCATGGCGCCGCAGCCGGCCGTGCCCACCGTCGTGGGGGTCGTCGAGGACCGCGCGTTCGGGCCGGTGGTCTCGTTCGGGCTCGGTGAGGTGACCGCCCGGCTGCTGCTCGACCAGGGCTTCCGGCTGGCGCCGCTGACCGGCGAGGACGCCGCCGCCCTGGTGCGTTCCGTACGCGCGGCCCCGCTGCTGTTCGGCGAGTACGGCTACCCGCCCGTCGCCGTCCCCGCCCTGGAGGAGCTGCTCGTCCGCGTGGGCCGCCTGGCCAACGACCTGCCGCAGGTGGCCCGGCTCGACCTCGACCAGGTGCTGGTGGGCGAGTCGGAGGTGCTGATCCTGGGCGCCCGCGCCACCCTGCGCACCCCGGCCGGACCACGCCTGGACGGCGGCCCGAGAAGGCTCTCCTGACCGCGCGCACAATGTCGTTCATGTCTGGACAAAGACGTTCATAGAGCGTTATGTCTGGCGGGTGAGTGCACTGCGCGGCCCTGGCAGGATGGAGGCATGAGGGAAACCCGAGTCTCAGCCGCGGGCCTGCGTGAAGCGATCGAGCGCAGCGGCTACTACCCCGACCTCGTCACCGATGCGGTCGAATCCGCGCTGGGCAAGGAGGCCGTGACCGCGTTCGTGGTCCACCACGAGGCCACCTTCGATCCCGCGATGGAGGTCCGCAGGCACGTCACCGTCCTGGTGCTGTCGACGACGAGGCTGCTGGTCTGCCACACCGACGAGCACCCGGCGGTCGAGGGCGTCTCGGCCTCCCACGCGTCCACGACCACCGAGGCGGTCCGGCTGAGCCGCGTGCAGTCGGTGGCCGTCACCCGCGTGGTGCCCGACCCGGCCTCCTACGTGCCGGGCGTCCCGCCCACGGAGGTCACCCTCACCATCGGCTGGGGCGCGATCTCCCACGTCGACCTGGAGCCGGCCACCTGCGGCGACGAGAACTGCGACGCCGACCACGGCTACACCGGCGCGATCACGGCCGACGACCTGTCGCTGCGGGTCAGCGAGGCGGCCGACGGCCCCGAGGCGGTCACCCACGTGCTGGCCTTCGCCAAGGCCCTGTCCGAGGCCACCGCAAGAGCCGCCGCCTGACCATCCCCGGCCACTAGGATGTGGGGATGCTGCCGGACTACGGCGCCGGGTCGCTGGCGGACCTCCCCGGTTCGCTGCTGGCCGCCCTCGGCCTGACCGAGCCCAACCCGCTGGCCCTCGACCCCGCGGCGCGCGTCTGCCTGCTCCTGGTCGACGGCCTGGGGGCCGAGCTGCTCCGCGCCCACCCCGAGACCGCCCCCTTCCTGTCCGCCCTGCCCGCCCGCACCCTCACCGCCGGTTTCCCCGCCACCACCGTCACCAGCCTGTGCTCGCTCGGCACCGGCCTGACCCCGGGCGAGCACGGCATGGTCGGCCTGACGCTGGCCGTCCCCGGCACCGGCCACCTGTTCAACTGCCTGCGCTGGACCCTCCCCGGCGGCCGGACGATGGACCCCGACGAGTGGCAGCCCGCCCCCACCGTCTACCAGCGAGCCGCGGCCCAGGGCGTCGACGCCGTCTACGTCGCCCCCGCCGAGTTCGAGCGCTCCGGCCTGACCAGGGCCGTCTACCGCGGCGTGCGTTACGTGCCCGCCGACGGCGTCGACGACATCGTCGCCCGCGTCGGCGAGGTGCTGCGCGCCGCGCCCCGCGCCCACGTCACCGCCTACTACGGCAAGCTCGACGCCGTCGGCCACATGTCCGGATGGGGTGGCGAGGAGTGGCTGGGCGAGCTGGCCGTCGTCGACGGCCTGGCCCGGCGGCTGGCCGAGTCACTGCCGCCCGGTTCGGCCCTCTACGTCACCGCCGACCACGGCATGGTCAACGCCACCGAGAAGCTCGACGCCGAGCGGGTGCCCGCGCTGACCGAGGGCGTGGCGCTGCTCGGCGGCGAGGCCCGGGCCAGGCACGTCTACGCCGAGCCCGGAGCCGCCGGGCACGTCCTGGAGGCGTGGCGCGCGACGCTCGGCGACCGCGCCTGGGTAGTGTCCAGGCAGGAGGCGGTCGAGTCCGGCTGGTTCGGGCCCCGGGTGCGCGAGGCGTGGCTGGGCCGCATCGGCGACGTCGTGGCCGTGCCCCGCGCCGGTCTGGCCCTCACCGCCCCCACCCGTCATCCGATCGAGGCGCTGTTCACCGGCTACCACGGCTCGCTGACCGCCGCCGAGCTCAACGTCCCGCTGCTGGAGGTATCCACCCGATGAGTGCGCTGATCACGCCCGCCGAGCTCGCCGCGCTGCCCGACGTGTCCGTGCTCGACGTGCGCTGGCGGCTCGGCGGCCCGCCCGGCGTGCAGCTCTATCGCGAGGGGCACCTCGCGGGCGCCGTCTTCTGCGACGTCGACGCCGACCTCGCCGCGCCGCCCGGTCCCGCCGGCCGCCACCCGCTGCCCGGCGCCGACGAGTTCCAGCGGGCCATGCGCGCGCTGGGCGTGTCCGACGCGCGCCCGGTGGTGGTCTACGACGACGCCGGCTCCACGACCGCCGCCCGCGCCTGGTGGGCCCTGCGCTACTTCGGCCACCGGTCCGTACGCGTGCTCGACGGCGGCCTGGCGGCCTGGGCCGAGGCCGGCCTGCCGATCACGAAGGACGAGCCCGAGGTCGCGCCGGGCGACTTCACCGCCAGGCCCGGCGGCATGCCGACGCTGACCGCCGACGAGGCCGCCGCGGTGGCCGCCGAGGGCGTGCTGCTCGACGCCCGCGCCGCCGAGCGGTACCGGGGCGAGGTCGAGCCCGTCGATCCGGTGGCCGGGCACGTGCCCGGCGCGGTGAGCGCGCCCACGACCGGCAACGTCGACCAGGGCGGCAGGTTCCTCGCCCCCGCCGTCCTGCGCGACCGCTTCGCCGCGCTGGGTGTGCGCGAGGGCGTCCCGGTGGGCGCCTACTGCGGGTCGGGGGTCACCGCCGCCCACGAGGTGCTGGCCCTGGAGCTGGCCGGCGTGCCCGCGGCCCTCTACGTCGGCTCCTGGTCGAACTGGGTCGCCGACCCCGCCCGCCCGGTGGCCACCGGCTGACGCCCGAACGCGGTCAGCCGGCCGGCCGGACCGGCCGGTCGCCCGCCCCGAAACAGACGAACCCCAGCAGGCCGGTCTTGGCCGACGCGCAGGCCAGAGCCGCGTCCGGCGCCTGCCCATCGGCCAGCAGCTCGTGGAAGGCGCCCATCATGGCCATCGCGGCCTCGTCCCCGATGGGCACCATCCCCGCCACCACGCACGAGCTCCCGCGCGCCAGGAACGTGCCCGGCAGCCCCAGCGGCGCCCCCTCCGCCGGCGTGCGGGCCATGCCCGAGTTGCACGCCGACAACACGACCAGCTCCGGCGCGCGGTGCAGGCCCAGCAGGTCGTAGGCCATGAGCTGCCCGTCGCCGAGGGTGATGCCGGACAGCAGCGGGCTGCGGGCGTGGAAGGCGCCGTGCGCGGCCAGATGGAGGACGTCGGCCTCGCCGAGCGCCGCCAGCACGGCGTCGCGGCGGCCGGGCACCGCCCGCGCGCCCGGATGGCAGGCCAGCACGCGGGCCACCTCCTCCTCCGCGTGGGCCAGCTCGGGCCCGGCCGCCGCCAGCACCACCGGCGCTCCCGCCCGCACGCGGGCCCGCCGCCGCGCGCCCACCCACGCCGCCGCGCTCGCCGCCACGCTCACAGGACGCTCGCGCAGCCCCGGCAGCGCGCCCCAGGGCAGGGTGTGCAACGGCCCCACCGGCACCACCACCAGCGGCCGGTCACCCAGCTCGGCCGCGAGCGGCCCCAGCAGCAGCCGCTCCAGCTCCGCGCCGGCGCCGGTCAGCTCGGTGAGCGCCTGCGCGGGACCGGCCACGTCGAGCCCCGCACCCCACTGACGCAGGGCGTGGCGCAGCCGCATGATCGCCTCACGCGCCTGCCGCACGCCGCCCAGCCGCCGCAGGACCAGCCGGTCGGCGGTGATCAGCACCACCAGCAGCGTCTCCTCCTCGGCCACGAACTCCACCAGCGCCGCGCCGTCGAGCGCCGCCCGGACCCGGTCGATCTCCACCAGGCCGCACGCGTGTTCCGGCGCCGCGACCGCACGCCACCGCTCGGCCCACTCGAACACCTCGCCCGCGCACCCGTCACGCACCGCCAGGCCCAGCCCGAAGGCGGCCAGCCGCTCACCGGACCGGGCCGCGTGCGCCCGCAGCGCCGGATCCTCGAACGTCTCCACCTGCCCGCTCACCTCGGCCAGCCCGTCGCGGACCGCCCGCAGCGCCCCCGTGACGTCCTCCCGCAGCGCCGCCTCCAGAGCCAGGGCGTGCTGGCGGACGGTCGCCGGGATCTGCGCGAGCTGCGTGGTCTGCGGCTCGGGGGCCAGCGAGGTCAGGCGGGTGCCGGCCGGCATCCAGCGCTCGGCGCGCTCGGCGTGCCGGGTGAGCCTGCGCAGCTGCGCCGAGGCCACCGGATGGTCGTCGACGGCCAGCGCCGCCTCGGCCGCGCTCAGCCGCAGCGCCGCGGCGGCGGCCACGTGCGAGGAGACGTCCTCCAGCTCGTCGGCGCACTTGATCAGATCGGCGACCAGCTCGGACGTGACCGGCCCCATCGCCAGCCTGGCGCGCAGGACGACCTCGCCGGCCAGCGGCAGCCACGACAGCCGCTCCTGATCGGCCAGCTCGCGCGCCGCCTGCTCGGCCACCTGCCGGGCCCGGTGGGGGTCGCCGGTGAGCAGCTCGACCTGGGCCAGCTTGAGCCGCGCCTCGGCCAGCGCCACCTGCGCGCCGGAGGACTCCAGATCGGGCACGGCCAGGCTCAGCATCGCCCTGGCCTCGCCGGGCAGGTGCGCCGCCAGCAGCGCGCCGGCGAAGTCGGCCCGCATCGTGGCCAGCCGCTCGGGGAAGCCGAACAGGGTGTCCTCGGCCTCCCGGTAGTGCTCGAACGCGCCCGCGATGTCCCCCCGCCGCACGGCCAGGAACGGCAGGTTGGCGGCCGACAGCCGGGCCAGGTGGCGCAGGCCGGCGTACTGGGCGATCTGCAGGCAGGCCGCGATGTCGCGCATGGCGGCGTCCCAGTCGCCGCGGTAGGCGTGGATCAGGCCGCGGTTGAGCAGGCCGCCGGCCAGGAAGCGCCGGTCGTCGACCGTGCCGGGCGCGGCCACCAGGGCCCGCAGCGACCGGTCGCAGGCGGCGATGGCCTCCTGGTGGCGGCCCAGGTGGGCCAGGGCGACCGCGCGCTGCGTGTCGAGCTTGGCGCGGTCGAGGGGCGACAGGTAGGCCCAGGCCAGGGCGGCCACGCGCAGGGCCTGGAGCGGGTGCCCGCGCTCGGTGCGCACGGTGACCAGCGACAGCCGCGCCTGGGCCTGGCGCTCGGCCGGGGCGCCCGGAGTGGCGATGGCCTGCCGCAGGCAGTGTTCGGCGCTGAGGAGGTCGCCCAGCTCGCGGGCGGCCAGAGCCATGGCGCGCAGCGCGATCGCCTCGGCTTCGGGCGCCTCGGCGCGGCGGGCGGCGGCCAGGACGGTGCGGCCGGCGTAAAGGGCCTGCTCGGGATCGACGTGCGCGCGCAGCACGGCGGCCTCGGCCGCCTCGACGAGCGGGCCGTGGTCGGGTGCTGATCCTGGTGGGGGAGAAGTGACGCTCATAGGGGGCTGACCGGCGGGGAGGAGGGGTGGGGGCGTACTGCGTGGGCGGCGGCGTCACGGCCGGATGCGCACCCACCTGGTCTGGACGGGGGCATGACCGGGACGGTGGCACACGATGCTCAGCCATCCGGGCGGCAGCCCGGTGGCGGCGAACCGGCCGTCCTGGGCGACCTGCCGGGTGAGCGTCAGGTGGGGGGTGCGCACGTCGATGGCGGCGCCCTCCCCGGGATCGGGAAAGATCTGCCCGGCGACGTCGATCAGCCCGTCGCCCACGGTCACCTCCAGGTCGAAGGTGAGACCGTCGGTGACGAACCGCACCAGATGCGAGCCGTCGTCGCGGTCGGGCGCGCCGGACCGCGCCGCCCGGCCACCGCCGTGGTCGGCGGGGTTGGCGGTCACCGCCTGGGGGACGCGCAGCCCGTAGATGTCACGCGCGGCGGCCGACACGTGCCCGGGCATCGGATCCATGCCGGCGGCCAGCCGGAGCGCTGCCAGGAAGTACTCGTCGTTGATCATTGCGCTGTCTCCTGTAGTGAGAGCAGAGTGCGCAGTTTCTCCAGGCAGCGGGCCCTGGTCGGCCCCACGCTGCCCACGGGCAACCCGAGCCGCATCGCCATCTGCTGGTTTCCCAGATCGGTCGCGACCAGCTGCAGCAGGGTGCGGCAGGGTTCCTGCAGGGCGGAGACCGACTTCCACAGCAGCCGCCTGCCGTCGGCCTCCAGCACGGCGGACGCCGGATCGGGCTCCTCGACGGCGCCGAAGGTGGGCCTGCCCTCCGGATCGGCGACCAGCAGGCCCGACGGCTCCTTCCGGAGCAGGAGGAGCGCCTCGCGGCGGGTGGTGGTCATCAGCCAGCCGCCCACCCGCGAGGGGTCGCGGATGTCGTGCATGTGCTGGAGCAGCCGCAGCCAGGCGCCCTGGACCGCGTCGGCGGCGTCGGCCTCGCCCAGCCCGCACGAGCGGGCCAGCGCCCACATGCGCGGGCCGAACCGGGACTCCATCTC
>NZ_JBSFGJ010000006.1:0-71025 GCF_053596515.1 Nonomuraea sp. NPDC001684 | reverse complement strand
GGCGGACGCGACCGCGAGGGCGGCGGCGGATGATCGTCCCCCAGCGACCCCCGCGAGAGACCGGCGAACGACCCCTCCCCGGACGGGCGCACCACAGGCGGAACACCACCGGCACCGGCCCCCGGCGTGCCGAAGACCACGGGCGGGGAACCAGGGGCGGCGGGGGAGGAGGCGGGGGGTGTGGGGGCGGGGAGGAGGGCGCCGCAGCGGGGGCACTGGGTGAGGGCGCCGGTGTCGCTGCCGCATCGCCCGCACCGCCGCCCGGCGCCTGAATGGTGGACCAATACACCCTCCCGTAATGCTCCGTAAAGGGAAGAATTTCAATTTATCGGGCTTTTGTCCCGAGCTTCACTTCCGGTGAACGAGACTATTTGATAACAACGAGCCCCCCAAAGCACTCGCCCCTCATAAGCTCGGCCGGGTTCACCGACGAAGGAGGGTCATGGCCGTCGACAGCTCCGGCGCCACCGGCTCCACGCGGGACACCAGGGCCCACCCCGGCGTGCCCCGCATGAGCAACGTCACCCGCTACCTCAGCGCCGCCGCCTACCTCGACAGCGGGTTCCGCGACCGGGTGCTGGGCGAGCTGATGTTCGACCCCTACCGCGCGGTCCCCCCGTCCTACGGCGGCTTCGACCTCGTCCCGGTGATCCACCACTGCCGGCGCTCGCGCTCGATGCTCGTCGTCCGCGACGCGCTCATCACCGTGTTCTTCCTCGTCGGGTTCGTGATCTCCCCGCTGACCACGATCGCGTGGGTGGCGACGCTCGTCCCGCTGGTGCTGCTCACGTCGGGGCGGGTCCGGCGCGGCTCGCTCGTGCTGCGGGCCATGCTCTGGTTCTGGGCCGCGAGCATGGCCCTGCTCCTGCTGGCCGCGGTGTTCTCCACCGCGCTGTCCGTGCTGCTGCTGCAGAGCCTGTCCAGCTCCTCGTTCTACGACGACGGCCCCTCCTACGGCGTCGCCGACGTCCTCGGCCAGGGGCTCGGCACGCTGGCGCTGGCGATGGCCGTGCCCTTCACCACGCTCGGGGTGGCGCTGGTCTACCGGATCGCGACGTACATGACGCTGGCCGGCACGCTGCGGCCGGGCGCGCCCGAGCCGGTCACCGGCGCGACCGGCCCCCGCACCGCCCATCGCGTCGACTACGTGCGCAGCGCCCAGTGGGGCAACATCACCATGTACGCCAACGAAGACGCCTTCATGGGCGCCGGGTCCATCGCCAGGACCTGGTCGATCGCCGTCGAGCTCGACCGGGTGCGCGGCCGCGAGGGTCCGCCGCGCCGCCAGGACGACCCGGTCGACCTCGACCCCGTCGAGCTGCACGCCTTCGTCCGCGAGCGGCTGAAGGACATGCGCGACCGGGTGCTGCGTCCCAACGAGGGCATCCAGCGGCTCGACATCGGCGACCACGTCGTCACCAGGGGGATCTTCACCGTGGCCGACTGGCACGAGGGCGGCGCCCCGGTGTGCCATCCGCTGATCGGCAAGAACGGCCTGCCCAGGTCCCACGCCACGCCCGAGGAGATCGAGGCGATCGTCCGCCATCCGCAGGGCGGCGTGCGCTACTACCAGCGCGTCACGATCAACAACGCCGGGCAGGAGATCCGCGACCGCAACGGCCGGCTCGTCGCGCCGGCCGAGGATCAGGAGGCGCTGACCTCCGCGTTCATCTACCTGGCCGTCGAGGGACGGATGCTCTACACCCAGTTCGTGGTCACCGTGCTCCCGCCCGCCCACGGCCCCTACCACGTGGTCGACCGGCTGCCCACGATGACCGGCGGCCGCATCGCCTGGGAGGCGGTCAGGTCGTTGAAGCTGCGGCTGCTGCGCGACGTGCTGGCCGCGCCCGCCCGGCTCGTCCGTACGGGGGTGCAGGCCGTCCGGCAGAACATGCTGGCGCCCGACCCGCGCAAGCACATCGTCTACCCCTACGGCGCCCGCTTCAGCGTCCGGGAGCTGGGCGCGAGCGACGACCTGCAGACCCACATCCAGGTCCTCGACGTCTCCAAGTACGTGCGGATGATCGAGCAGCGGCTCACCGAGGCGGTCCTCGACTTCCTGGAGGACAAGGGCGTGGAGACCGGTGCCTACCGGTTGCAGGCGGCGAGCGTGACCATGAACACGCTGTCGGTCAGCGGCGGCGCCACGGTCAGCGGCCCGGTCGCCTTCGGGCACCAGGCCGCGGCGACGGTCAACAACCTGGGAGGGCAGGGCGCGTGACGAACGAGCAGACCCCCACGCCGGGCTCGTACGGCGTGCACATCAGCGGCGGCGAGGTGAGCGGCCCGATCGCGGTGGGCCCGCACTCCCGCGCCACGGTCAACAACCTGGGCGGCGCGGCCCCCGGCGAGGCGGCTCGGCTGCTCGACCGGCTGGAACGCCTGCTCGCCGAGCACGAGGCGGAGGTGACCGAGCCCGCGCGGGCCCGCCGGGACGTCGCCGACGTGCGCCAGGAGATCGAGCAGGCCGACCCCGACCGCTCCCGCGTCCTCGACGCGCTCAAGCGGCTGTCGGCCCGCGCCGCCGAGGTGTCGGTGATCGTGGAGGTCGTCGGCCAGATCCGCGAGCTGTTCGGCTGACCAGCGGCTCTCGAAGGGAGCCGCGGTCAGCGGAAGACCGCGACCGCGGCCTCGCCGAGCATGTCGTCGATCAGCTGCACGACCTCCCTGACGACGGGGGAGTGCTCGCCCGCGATCTCCCGCAGGCGTTCGACGAGCCGGGCCGAGGGCTGGTCGAGGTAGAGCTCGGCCTCCAGCCGCAGCGCCCCCACCAGCCCGCACAGCGCCGCGCCACGCCCGTCGGGCTGCTTCCAGCCCTCCACCGCCGAGCGCACCCCGGCCGAGGCGCGCACCACCGAGGCGATGTCGGCGAGCTGGTACCGCGTGTACGGCAACATGCCCATACGCCGCCTGGTCACCATGACCAGCACGCCCGCGGTGACCAGGCTCTGCCGGGTGCGGTCGTAGGCGTCCTCGGCCAGCTTCTTGATCCAGAACCTGGCCTCGCCCTCGGCCCGGTCGCGGGCCATCAGCGGGACCAGGGAGTCCACGACCGCGTCGCCGACCGGGGTGGGGTCGACGACGGCGATCCGGCCCTGCCCGACCGTGACGCGCCCGCTCAGCGCCAGGTCGAGCAGCACCGCCCCGGCCAGCCCGAGCGCCATCGAGTGCTGGTGCACCAGGGGCTTGCCGGACTGGTCGTGAGCGATGAGGAACAGCTCGTGGTGGAGCGGCGGCCGCGTCACGGCGACCGGATCCCGGTCAGGCCGGCCTTGTCGTCGCCGTCCAGCACCGGGCGGCGGCCGCGGGCGTACAGGACGCCGAGGACGACGACGCCGACGGCGAGCCAGATCAGGCCCACCCGCTGGGCCAGGATGTTGGCGTTGACGATCACGAAGATCAGGATCGCCATGCCGATCAGCGGCGCCACCAGGTGCGACCAGAAGTCGGACGAGCGCTGCCGGACCCGGTAGTGGACGATCACCGACACGTGCAGCACGACGAACGCGATGAGGCCGCCCATGTTGACCAGGCTGCTCAGCAGGCCGACGCCCTCCTTGAGCTGCGAGGCCCACACGCCGATGCCGACGGACAGCGCCGAGACGAGCAGGATGGCGTTGGCCGGGACCGAGTGCTTGATCGACACCTTGGCGAGGAAGGCCGGCAGCTGCCGGTCGCGGGCCATGGCGTACAGCAGGCGGGAGACGGCGACCTGGGCGACCAGGGTGTCGGCGAAGCCCCAGGAGATGGCGGTGGCCGTCGAGGTGACGTGCCGCAGCCACTCGCCGCCCGCCGAGGCGGCGGCGTCGTAGAAGGCGGTCTCCGAGCCGGTGTTCAGCAGGCCCGCCGGGTCGGGCACCACCAGCGCGGCCACCCAGACCTGGGCCACGAACAGCAGCCCGGCCAGGATCAGCGCCAGCCGCATGGCCCGGGCCACCTGGGCCGAGCCGCCCGCGGACTCCTCGACGAGCATGCTGATGCCGTCGAAGCCGAGGAAGGACAGCACCGCGACGGAGACCGCGGCGAAGATCACCGGCCAGGAGAAGGTGTCGGGGTTGAACAGCGGTGAGAGGCTGAACCCGTGGCCCTCGCCCTGGAGCAGGGCCCAGATCCCGATCAGCACGAACAGGCCGAGCACGACCAGCTCACAGGTGATCAGCACCTTGGTGAGGGTGATCGTCATCCGGATGCCGCGCAGGTTGACCACCGTGTTGACGGCCACGAAGACGAGCAGCCACCCCCAGACCGGCACCCCCGGCACGCTGGCGTTCATGGCGATCGAGGCGACCAGGTAGAGCAGGCTCGGCACGAGCAGGTAGTCGAGCAGGATCGCCCACCCGGTCATGAAGCCGACCGACGGGGCGATGCCGCGGCCCGCGTAGTTGTAGACCGACCCCGACAGCGGGAAGGCCTTGACCATCTGCGCGTAGGAGGCCGCGGTGAACAACATCGCGACCATGCCCACCAGGTACGCCAGGACGGGCATGCCGCCCGAGGCCTTGTAGACCGGGCCGAAGATCGCGAACGGCGCGATCGGCACCATGAAGATCAGGCCGTAGAACACGAGGTCGGTCAGTCCGACCCCGCGGCGTAATTCCTGACGGTAGCCGAACTGCTCGATGCTCTCCTGAGGTTGCACGACAGCCTCTCCATGTCGTCCATGCGGGGGGGTGACGGGCCTCGGTATACGCATGGGGTTACGGATACCGGTGGGGCTCGATCTGGCGATCCTTCCGTAGCCCACGGTCACGTCGCAAGAGGCTGCTCCAGGTGGTTGCGTACCTGACCTCGCCGCAGGGCCCGCGCCGGCGGAGGCGGGCGGGACGCGCGACGTCCCGCCCGCCGGCCGGCGGCGCCGCCTCAGCAGGCGCCGACGTCCTTCCAGACGCCCCACTCGCCGGTGGTGCCGGGCTCCTGGCCCTGCGTCCACCACTTGGCCTCCCACGTGTGGGCCTTGTGCGAGACGCGCTGGCCGCCGTTGTAGACGGCCGTCGCGCTCCAGGCGGGCGCGGTGCAGGCGCCGCCGGTCGGGGTGACGGTCGGGGTCGGGCTCGGGCTGGGCGCGACGCCGCCCCGAGCCAGGTCCTGGACCAGCCCGTACGTCCTGCCGCCGAAGGTCAGCGTGTAGTTCGCCTGGCCGGGGACGGGCAGGTAGTACACGTAGTCGAGGGTCACCGACGCGCCGGGGGCGAGCGTCTGCCAGGTGGGCAGCTTCACCGACACCCGGTGGAAGTCGCCCTTGAGCCCGCCGACGTTGTTGCCGGTGTGCTCACTGCTGATCACCCGCAGGCCGAAGCCCGACTGGTCCTTGGCGTTGTTCGGGGCGGAGGTCGCGTAGTCCCACTGGAACTCCGCGCCGCCCGGGATGGCGGTCTGCGTCTTGTTCGTGATGACGAGCTTGGGGTTGATCGGGTAGTTGCTGTCGCCGGCGGGGAAGCCGGTGGCCTCGATCGTGACGTCCACCTTCTCGGCGGGGACGGCCACCTTGGCCTTGGCCGCGCCGTACGGGGCGGCGGTCCTGAGCTTGTCGTAGAGCAGGCCGGTCAGGGTCTGGCCCATGAAGTACTCGCCCTTGGCCGCGTCCCAGGCGTAGTCGCCGGCCAGCTCCCAGATCATCACGCCGCCGATGCCCTGGTTCCTGACGTAGTCGGCCTTGGCGCCGAGCGACTGGTCGTCCTCGGTGGACAGGAACACCTTCTTGGTGGCGTTCCACAACCAGGGGGCGGTCAGGGTGGCGTTGTAGTTGCGGGTGTAGGTGCCGGTCAGCCGATCCTCGGGGTCGCCCGCCGGGTCCAGGCCGTAGGCGGGGCCGTAGGAGCCGGCGATGCCCTTGGCCAGGTTCATGGCGTGCCACATGGGGTTGGAGCCGGCGCCGACCTCCCTGCCGTTCTCCTCGTCGTGCCACAGGTTGTCGATGCCGCGGGCGCCGTCGCCGCAGGTGGTCAGGCCCTGCGGGCAGCTGCCGCTCGGGCCGTTGGAGGTGCCCCACAGGCCGTTCACGCCGCCGTTGACGTTCTTCCAGCCGCGCGTGTAGTACGGCACGCCGATGTTGATCCGGCCGGCCGGCATCGCGCCGCGGAAGTAGTGGTAGGCCCAGTCGGTGTTGAGGTAGCCGAGGCCGCCGTACTGGGCGGCGGTGTAGACGCCCCACTTGGCCAGCTCGGCGTCCTTGCCGTCGTCGTACAGGGCGGCGTTGGGGCCGACGAACTCGTTCCAGGCGCCGTGCAGGTCGTAGGACATGATGTTGACGTAGTCCAGGTACTGGGTGACCTGGAAGGTCTCCATGCCGCGCAGCAGGTAGCCGGAGGCGGGGGCGGCGACGGTCAGCATGTAGTACCTGCCGTCGGCGGCGGCCGCGGTGTCCAGCTTCTGGCGCAGCGTCCTCATCAGGGCCGCGTAGCCCTTCATCAGGCTCGACCTGCGGGCGTTGGCGATGGTCCAGTCGAGCGGGTTCCCCGCGTCCTTCATCGAGGTCGGATACTCGTAGTCGATGTCGACGCCGTTGAACCCGTACGCGCGCACGAACGCGACGACCGAGTCGGCGAACGTGCCGATGCCGGCCTGGTTGACCGAGCCGTCGGCGTTGGTGGTCATCGAGTAGAAGCCGCCGGAGGGCACGCGGGCGCCGCTGGCGTCGAAGTAGCCGCCGGTCTCGGCCCAGCCGCCGACCGACACCAGCGTCTTGGTGCCCGGGTACTGCTTCTTGTACTTGTTCAGCAGGTTGAAGTGGCCTTTGTAGGCGTAGGCCGGGTCCATCTCGGCGCCGGCGACGCCGGGCCACTCGGTCGCGGTCGCGTCGGCGTCCACGGCGATCTTGTTGCTGCCGTCGACGTGGGCGAAGGCGTAGTTGATGTGGGTGACCTTGCCCCACGGGACGTTGCCGGCCAGGTAGGCGGGCCGGCCGTCCTTGCCGGTGCGCCAGCTGGTGAAGTAGCCGATGATGCGGCGGGGGTGGTCGGCCCCCATCTTCTCCCGGCCGTCCTCGTCGTAGGCCAGGCAGTAGGGGACGTCCACGCCGGGGGTCTGGTAGAGGCCGTCCGGGCGGCAGGCGGCGTTGTCGGCCGCGGCGGTGGCCGTACCGGCCAGGGCTCCCGCGATGAGGACCAGTGAGGTGCCGCACGCGGCCAGGGCCGCGCGTAGGCGTGTGGGCTTCAAGGCCACCTCCGATGGGGCATGACTGGGGGGTTGATCGGAAGGTAAGCCTGGTGACCAGGGCCGTCAATGCGTTCTGTTAGGAAACTTTCTTAATAGTTGCCGTCCGGTCGTTCGGGCGGTCACGATCCGGTCCGGCGCAGGATGAGCACCGCGATGTCGTCGCGCGGCGCGCCGTGCGTGAAGGCGTTCAGGTCGGCGGCCAGGGCCTCGACGGTCCTGGCCGGCGGGTCGCGGGCCCAGGAGCGCAGCCGTTGCTCCAGCGGGTAGAAGGAGCCGTCGCGATCGCGGGCCTCGGTCACGCCGTCGGTGCACAGCAGCAGCGAGGCCCCGCGCGGGAAGGCGAAGCGCGCGCCGTGCCGCGGCCCGCCCGCCAGCCCGGCCAGGCCGAGCGGCACCTCCGGCTCGCCGAGCCAGAGCTGCCCGGCGTTCCCGCCGTGGATCAGGTACGGCGCGATGTGCCCGCAGTTGACCGCGTCCACCTCCAGCTCCGGGCCGATGTCCAGCAGCAGCGCGGTGACGAACCGCTCGGGCTCGCCGGTGTGCGCGGCGAACCTGTTGTGCCTGATCACGGCGTCCTCCAGGGCGTCGGCCACGCCCATGAGGGAGATCTCGCGGTAGGCCGCCTCCCGGAAGGCGCCCAGCACGGCCAGCGCGGCGCCGATCGCGGGCAGCCCCTTGCCCTGCACGTCGGCGATCATCACCCGGGTCCCGTACGGCGACGGCGCCACCTCGTACATGTCGCCGCCCACCATCGTGTCCTCCTCGATGGGCTGGTAGAGGCCGTCCACGACCACGTCGAGCGAGCGCAGCGGCAGCGGCCTGACGAGCTGCCGCTGCAACGCCGCGGCGGCCGAGCGCAACCGGCGGACCTCCTCCTCGCGCTGGATCCGGTAGCTCGCGCCGACCACGCTCATCAGCCCGAACGCCGCGGTGAAGCCGGAGACCTCCAGGTTCGTCCGCAGATTGCCGCCCAAATAGGCGACCGAGGCCGACACCACCGCCAGCACCCACACCGACGCGATCGACGTCTGCACCACCGAGCCCAGACCCGACACGATCGCGGGCAGGAAGATCAGCACCGGCACGAGCTCCGCGCCCCCGCCGGTGAACCTGTCCAGCCCGACCACCAGCACCGTGATCCCGATCAGGCCGACCAGGAAGACCGGTGTCGTGAAGAAGGGCCGCCTGTGCCCGCCACCCCAGAGAATCGTCGTTCACCCCCGGTGACCAGCTTCTCCCAAGGCGTCCGTGTTCCCTCCTGCGGCGCGCCGGGCACGGCGAAGGGCCGGCCCCGAAACCCGGGACCGGCCCCTGACGTGCGAACTTATCCGAGGAACTTATCCGAGGCCGTTCTTCATGGCCGTGAGGAGTTCGGCGTTGGTGGTGTCACCGCTGAGCTCCCAGAAGAACGCGCCGCCGAGGCCCTGGTTCTTCGAGTAGCTCATCTTGCCGCCGATGGTGCTCGGCGTGTCGTAGCTCCACCACTGGTTGCCGCAGTAGGCGTAGGCCGTGCCCGCGACCGTGCCGGTGGACGGGCAGCGGGTCTTGATGACCTTGTAGTCCTCGATGCCCTGCTCGTACGTGCCGGGCGCCGGGCCGGTCGCCGTGCCGCCGGGCGCGGCCTGGGTCACGCCGGTCCAGCCGCGGCCGTAGAAGCCGATGCCGAGCAGCAGCTTGGCGGCCGGGACGCCCTTGCTCTTGAGCTTCTGGATGGCGTTGTCGGTGTAGAAGCCGGGGATCGGGATCTTGTCCCAGGTGGTGAGCGGGGAGTGCGGGGCGGTCGGGCCCTGCGCGTCCCAGCCGCCGAAGAAGTCGTACGTCATGACGTTGTACCAGTCGACGTACTGGGCGGCGCCGCCGTAGTCGGCCGCGTCGATCTTGCCGCCGTCGTTGCCGTCGGCGGTGATGGCCGCGGTGACCAGGTTGTTCGCGCCGAAGCGCGAGCGCAGCGCGGACATCACGTTCTTGAACGCCGCCGCGCCGCTGGTGTCACAGGTAAGGCCGCAGGCGTTCGGGTACTCCCAGTCGATGTCGATGCCGTCGAAGACGTCGGCCCAGCGGGGGTCCTCCACCAGCTTGTAGCAGGAGTCGGCGAAGGCCGTCGGGTTCTGCGCCGCCTGGCCGAAGCCGCCGGACCAGGTCCAGCCGCCGAAGGAGAAGAGCACCTTCAGGTTGGGGTACTTCTTCTTCAGCTTGCGCAGCTGGTTGAAGTTGCCGCGCAGCGCGCCGTTGTCCCAGGTGTCGGCGACGCCGTCGACGCTCTCGCCCGCCTGGTAGAAGCGGTCGTAGTCGGCGTAGCTGTCGCCGATCGTGCACTGCCCGTTCTGCACGTTGCCGAACGCGTAGTTGATGTGGGTCAGCTTGGCCGCCGAGCCGCTGGTGTCGATGTTCTTGACGTGGTAGCCGCGCTGGTAGATGCCCCACTGGACGAAGTAGCCGAGCACCTTGTTGCCGCCGCCACCGCCGCCGCCCGTGGTGGTCGCGGTGATCTGGTTGCTGTCGGCCGAGCGGTTGCCCGCCGCGTCACGCGCCCGCACGGTGTAGTTGTAGGAGGTGTTGGCGCTGAGACCGGTGTCGTTGTACGACGTGCCCGTGACGGTGGTGACCAGGGTGCCGCCGCGGTAGACCTCGTAGCCGGTGACCGCCACGTTGTCGGTGGAGGCGTTCCAGGCCAGCGAGACGCTGTTGTTGCTGACGCCGGTCGAGCGCAGGTTGCCGGGCACCGTCGGCGGGGTCTTGTCGTCGCCGCCACCGCCGCCGGTGGTCGTCGCGGAGATCTGGTTGCTGTTGGCCGAGCGGTTGCCGGCCGCGTCACGCGCGCGCACGGTGTAGCTGTAGGCCGTGTTCGCGGTGAGGCCGGTGTCGTTGTACGTGGTGCCCGTGACGGTGGTGACCAGGGTGCCGCCGCGGTAGACCTCGTAGCCGGTCACGGCCACGTTGTCGGTGGAGGCGTTCCAGGCCAGGGCCACGCTCGTGTCCGTGACGCCGGTCGAGCGCAGGTTGCCCGGCACGGACGGCGCGGTCGTGTCGCTGCCGCCGCCGCCGGAGACCTTCCACAGCGCCGCCACGTTCGGCGGCTCCCAGCCGGGCTGGGAGGTGTGCGCCTGGAGACAGACGTAGTCGACGCCGTTGTAGGTGACGACCGTGCCCGCCGTGTAGGCGGTCCACGGGGCCCAGGCCGCCGCGTACGCCACCGTGCTGGCGGAGGCGAGCGCCGGGGCGGCCACGGCCGCGGTGAGGGGCAGGGCCAACGCCGCCATTCCCGCCAGGACCTTGCTCAGAATGGTGTGTTTCATGTCGCTCCGACATCCGTTGGGGGGTGTGTGGGGAGTGGGATGGGAGACTTCTGGGGAAACTATTAGGAAAGTTTCCTTTAAGTTGTGAATCGACGGTAGCTTCTGCCTGGGGGAGCGTCAATACGTATCGGTCAGGTGTCCGTAATCGTGCCGGTCAGACCGCGGACGCGCCCGTTCACGAGGGGATAACGGTTCAGGAACGGGGGCTGACGGCGGGGTGAGCCGTGGCTCAGCATTGGAGCGTGGCAGGAATCTCCGCCTGGCGGCGGACGCCCACGCGACGCGGGCCCTACGTGGTCCGCGCGGTCGCGGAGTTACGGTCCTGGCCGTCGCTGAACGTCAGCGGCACCGGTCAGCAGGTCACCTTCGCCGTACACGGAACCGAGATCCTGCGCCTGGCCGGCCGGGACGAGATCCACGTACGGCTCACCGCCCCCGCCATCGGCCGCCTGGAGCCGTACCTGCGGGCGTGCGACCAGGTCCATGCCTGCCGCGACCGCGCCTGGGTCGCCGTACAGGTCGACGCCGAGCCCGATCTGGAATTGTTGCTGGCGCTCACGAGTGTGGCGATAAAGGCGCACGTGGCGTGAACCGATTCGGTGCGTAGCGCTTCTCCAACGCAGCGTCGAAATTAATGCCGCCATTTGCCTGGGAATTACTCGCCGGGTAGCTTGGTTGTACACAGCCGAACGGGGAGTCGTCCCAGGTAGGGATGGCATTGCCTGGGAATTACCCAAGCGGGACCCGTGTTGTACAGAGTCGATGCGGAAATCCCCGCATCCGGGCGTCGCACATATACCTTCAGGCCCTTTCCCGGGCCCGGGAAGACGATGCGTCAGCCCTTTGCCTGACCAAGAGACCGCTGAATC
Organism: Nonomuraea sp. NPDC001684; assembly: GCF_053596515.1. NCBI lineage: Bacteria > Bacillati > Actinomycetota > Actinomycetes > Streptosporangiales > Streptosporangiaceae > Nonomuraea > Nonomuraea sp. NPDC001684. The sequence continues at coordinate 59,705 of NZ_JBSFGJ010000006.1, read as the reverse complement.
CGCCTGTGCGCGGAACCGGGGACCCATGTGTCCAATGGGGTGAATCGGCACCGTGGTGCCGTAGGGCAGCTTCCCGCCCGAACCCGTCAGCTAACCCGGCAAGCGGCACGGAAGCTCAAGGAGTAACACCCTCATGGCCAAGCACCGTCTTCACCGTGCCTTCAAGCTCGACCTCGCCAAGATCGCTCTCGGCGCGACCGCCGTCGCCGGCGTGCTCGGCACGCACGCGGCAGTGAACGCCGACACCACCCACGCCACCGCCCACACCGCCACCCAGACCGCCAAGGTCGCCGGCGTGGCCGCCCAGCCGCTCGTCGCGCAGCACCGCGCCGCCGACGAGAGCGCCAAGGGCAAGGTCAACGTCACCGCCGCCCAGGTGCTGGCCACGGCCCGCGCCCAGGTCGGCACCTCCGAGGACGCCAACGGCGGCGGCACCAAGTTCCAGAAGTGGTACGCCGACTCGCAGCGCGCCGCCGAGACCGCCGCGCGTGACGGCGGCAACCGCGCCATGTACCTGAACGCCCCCTGGTGCTCGATGTTCGTCTCCTGGGTCGGCGAGCAGACCGGCGCCCGCCCGCAGGTCGGCTGGGACGCCTACACCGTGACCCACGCCAAGTGGTTCGCCGCCAACAACCGCTGGGGCACCGAGGCCAAGCCGGGCGCCGTCGTCTTCTTCTCCTGGAGCGGCAGCAAGAGCCTGAGCGACATCCAGCACGTCGGCTTCGTCGTCAAGGACAACGGCGACGGCACGATCTCCACGATCGAGGGCAACACCGGCAACGGCAAGGTCGAGCAGCGCGTCCGCCCGACCTCCCAGGTCGTCGGCTACGGCTACCCGTCGTACGCCGCCTGATCCTGCCAAGCGAAGAGCGCACTCCCCGCGGGGAGTGCGCTCTTTCGCGTCTCAGGACGGCGAGTGCGCTCTTTCGCGTTTCGGGACCGGGAGTGCGCTCTTTCGCGTTTCAGGGCCGCCGGTGCCGGTGGACCAGGACCGCCGCGGCCTGCCCGGCCGAGCGGGCCGCGCCCGGCTCCTCGGAGATCATCGCGGTGACCGTGGCGCCGTCGATCAGGGTGAGCAACTGCTCGGCGAGCAGGCCGGGGTCCCCGGCTCCCGCCTCCTCGGCGAGCGAGCGCAGGTAGGCGCGCAGGCGCTCCTTGTGCTCGCGCACCGCCGCGCGGACGGCGGCCGAACCGGCGCCCAGCTCGGCGAAGGCGTTGGCGAACCCGCAGCCGCGGAAGTCGTCCTCGGCGAACCAGCGTTCCAGCCACGCGAAGACCGCCGGGATGCGGTCGCCGGCGTCGGCCACGTACGCGGTGAGCGAGGCCATCCAGCGTTCGTCGCGCCGCCGCAGATAGGCCACGACCAGCGCCTCCTTCGACGGGAAACACTGGTAGAGGCGTTTCAGCGAGACGCCGGAGGCGGCCCGGATCTCGTCCATGCCGACCGCCTGCACGCCGCGGCGGTAGAACAGGTCGCCCGCGGCGTCCAGCAGCCGCTGCTCGTGATCCATGACACCCCTCCAGGTGCTTGCCGCGGAGAACGATCGTTCTCTACGCTAGCGCACAACCCGGGAGAACGCCCGTTCTCTCGATCGGAGAGGACAGCCCATGACCCGCCCGCCCGTCCCGCCGTTCACCGAGGAGACCGCCCGGATCAAGGTCCAGGCCGCCGAGGACGCCTGGAACACCCGCGACCCCGACCGCGTCGCGCTCGCGTACACCGAGGACTCCGTGTGGCGCAACCGCGGCGAGTTCGTCACCGGCCGCGCCGAGATCGCGGAGTTCCTGCGCCGCAAGTGGGCCCGCGAGCTGGACTACGCCCTGCGCAAGGAGCTGTGGGCGGTCACCGGCGACCGCATCGCCGTCCGCTTCCAGTACGAGTCCCGCGACGCCGCCGGCCAGTGGTGGCGCAGCTACGGCAACGAGCAGTGGGAGTTCGACGCCTCGGGGCTGATGCGCCGCCGGGAGGCCAGCATCAACGACGTCGCCATCACCGAGGAGGAACGCCGCATCTTCGGCTCCCGCCCGCTGTCCGAACACGGCGTGGACGTGCTGGGCATCCGCCACGCGGAGATCGCCGGGGTAAGGTCGGAAGGCCGATCGTAGGAGGTCTGACATGGCGGTCTTGCTGCTGGGCACCCTCGACACCAAGGGGGAGGAGTACGCCCTCGTCCGCGACCTGATCATCCGGGCCGGCCAGGGCGTCGTCCTCATGGACACCGGCGTCATGGGCGCCCCGGCGCTGGCCGCCGACGTCCCCGCCGAGGCCGTCGCGCGGGCCGCGGGCACCGGCCTCGACCGGCTCAGGAGCGCCGGCGACCGCGGCGCCGCGCTCGCGGCCATGGCGGCCGGGGCCACCGCCCTGGCCAAGGACCTGCACGCCCGCGGCGAGCTGAGCGGCGTGCTCGCGCTCGGCGGCAGCGGCGGCTCCTCCATCGCCGCCGCCGTCATGCGGGCGCTGCCCGTCGGCCTGCCCAAGCTGCTCGTCTCGACCATGGTCAGCGGCGACGTCTCGGCCTACGTCGGGGAGACTGACGTGACGCTCATGTACAGCGTCGTCGACGTCGCGGGCGTCAACTCCGTCTCCCGCCGCATCCTGACCAACGCCGCCGCCGCGATCAGCGCGATGGCCGCCTCCTACGACGCCGGCGCCGAGCCGTCCGGGGAGGACAAACCGCTGGTCGCGGCCACGATGTTCGGCGTCACCACGCCCGCCGTCGACGCCGCGCGGGCCCGGCTGGAGTCCCTGGGCTACGAGGTGCTGGTCTTCCACGCCACCGGCTCGGGCGGCCGGGCCATGGAGGCGCTGGCGGCCGGCGGCCACTTCGCCGGGGTGCTCGACCTGACCACCACCGAGCTGGCCGACGAGCTCGTCGGCGGCGTGTTGTCGGCCGGCCCCGACCGCCTGACCGCCGCCGGGCGGGCCGGCATCCCGCAGGTCGTCAGCCTGGGCGCCGTCGACATGGTCAACTTCGGCCCGATGGAGACCGTGCCGGAACGGTTCAGGTCACGGCAGCTCCTGGTGCACAACCCGACGGTGACGCTCATGCGCACCACTCCGGCCGAGAACGCCGAGATCGGGCGGGCGATCGGCGAGCGGCTGGCCCGCGCTTCCGGGCCGGTCACGCTGTTCGTGCCGCGCGGCGGCGTCTCGGCCGTCGACGTCGAGGGCGGCCCGTTCCACGACCCGGCGGCCGACGCGGCCTGCTTCGACGCCGTGCTCGCGGCCGTCGCGGGCACCGCCGTCGAGGTCGTGCAGAGCGACCAGGACATCAACGACGCGCAGTTCGCCGTGGCGGCCGCCGACCGGCTGCACCGGCTGATCGAGAAGGGGGCTTGATGCGACGCGACGAGGCACTACGGAGGTTGCGCGCCGAGCGGGAGGCGGGCCGGCTGATCATCGGCGGCGGCGCGGGCACCGGGCTGTCGGCCAAGTCCGCCGAGGCGGGCGGGGTCGATCTGCTCATCATCTACAACTCCGGGCGGTTCCGGATGGCCGGCCGCGGCTCGCTCGCCGGCCTGATGCCGTACGGCGACGCCAACGCGATCGTCGTGGAGATGGCGGGGGAGGTCCTGCCGGTCGTCAAGGACACGCCGGTGCTGGCCGGGGTGTGCGGGACCGACCCGTTCCGGCTGATGCCGCGCTTCCTGGACGAGCTGAAGGACATGGGCTTCACCGGCGTCCAGAACTTCCCGACGGTCGGCCTGATCGACGGTGTCTTCCGGGCGAACCTGGAGGAGACCGGCATGGGCTTCGACCTGGAGGTGGAGATGATCAGGCTGGCCGCCGAGCGCGACCTGCTCACCGCCCCCTACGTGTTCACCCCCGAGCAGGCCACGGCCATGGCGCGGGCGGGCGCCGACATCCTCGTCCCGCACATGGGCCTGACCACCAAGGGCAGCATCGGCGCCGTCACCGCGATCGGCCTCGACGAGGCGGCCGTGCGCGTCCAGGAGATGCGCGACGCCGCCGTCGCCGTCAACCCCGACGTCATCGTGCTGTGCCACGGCGGCCCCATCGCCGAGCCCGACGACGTGCGCCACATCCAGCAGCGCACGGCCGGCGTCGCCGGGTTCTTCGGCGCGTCCTCGATGGAACGCCTGCCCGCCGAGCGGGCCATCGCCGAACAGGTCCGCGCCTTCAAGCAGCTCTGACCGGGAGGAACCCGCCATGCACCGACGACCGGACGCCCTGTCCACGATGATCTTCGACTGGGGGGCCATCAAATGGCACGTGACGCCCGACGCCGTGCCGGGCGCGTCCTCCACGTTCGGCGAGGTCGTCATCAACCCGAACAAGGGCCACGAACGCCACCTGCACCCCGACTCCGACGAGGTCCTCTACGTCATCGAGGGCGAGGGGCGGCAGACCGTCGGCGACGACCCGGAGTTCCCGGTCAGGGCCGGTGAGGCGATCTACATCCCGAAGGGCACGCTGCACTCCACCTTCAACACCGGCTGGCGGCCGCTGCGGATCATCGCGACGTACACGCCGGGCGGGGCCGAGCTGGCGCTGCGCGAGCTGCCCGGCTTCGTGGAGCTCGGCCCCGGCGACCACCCCACCTGGGCGGCCGCCACCTCCTGAGCGGCGGAGGCCGTGCGCGGGGTGCGAGCCCGCGCACGGCCTCCGGCGTGCCCGACCTCCATGTGAATGATCGTTCACGTCCGGTCTGTCGGTGGCCTCCGGTAGATTTCCGGGTCTGTTGATCAAGCCCATCGGAGTTGGCTGTCGGCGCGAGCATGCCGTCAGACTGGAGGTCGAGACCTTGGACGCGGACGAAACCGCGTGGGAGCAGCGCAGCGTCGTGCGGGTGGTGCCGCCGGTCCAGCCGCGCAAGCTGGCGAAGGTGCCCTTCGTCGAGCTGGCTGACGGCAGGTTGCAGGGGGTCGTGTCGAGCGGGTCCGACATCGAGCGGGTCTACGTCTCCTCGATCGCCGCCGGCACCCACGACCTGAGCTGCAGCACCAACAACAACCGCCCGTGCGGCGCGCTGCACGGCTACGCCTGCAAGCACATCCGCATGCTGGCCGACGAGGCCGTGCTCCAGTACGGCCTCGACCGGGTGGCCCGCTACCTGCGCGTCGAGGTGCCCGAGGGCGGCCACCTGATGAGCGCGCTGAACGGCACCCCCCAGCGCACCCCGGCGGCCGTGGTGTTCAGCCGGTTCCTGCGCCACCTGGCCTACCTGGAGGTGCCCGACAGCACCGAGCCGCTGGCCGAGCTCCACTGGTTCCCGGCGACGGGGCCCGAGACGGGAAAGGTGGGCTGATGCTCGACGTACAGCTCGGGGAGCTGGCCGGCGACGGGCCGGCCGGGGTCGCGGAGGCGCTCGCGCTCGCCACGGGGTTCGACGGCGCGCTCGGGCACGGGTTCGCCAGGGTCGCCGAGGAGCCGGCCGCGGCGCTGGCCGCGCTGGCCGGCGCGCTCGCGGGCTCCCCGCTCGGCGACCGGCTGGGCGAGGCGGTGGAGAAGGTGACCGCGGGGTCGGTCGCCGACGAGCACCTCGCCGTGCTGGCCGGCGGGCGGGCCGCGCTGTTCGGCGCGGTGCACGACGCCCTGCTCGCCCGCCTCGACCAGGCTCTGGGCCGCAGCCGCGCACCCTGGCCGCCGGCCGCCGCCACGGACGCCACAACAGGGGCGGCGTCCGTGGGCGGCGGGGCGGCGGCCGGCGGCGTGCCGGAGAACCTGCTGGCCGGGTGCCGGGTCTGGTTGCGGGAGCTGGCGATCACCGGCTGGCGGGGCGTCGACGACGACCTCGTCTCCGGCGCCGACCAGGCGATCGAGGCGCTGCTCGGGGTGCCCGAGCTGCGCGGGCTCGCCGTGCTGCTCGACGGGCTGGCGACCGAGCTGCGGGCCTCGTCCCCGGTGGCGACGATGGACCGGCTGCCGCTCAGGCGGTGGGCCGACCTGTGGACGCGCGGGCTGCTGCTCGCCCAGTCCGGGCCGCGGCACGGCGTGCCCGAGCCGGTGTCGGGGCGGCTGCTCATCCTCGGCGCCGACGTGCACGAGCACGCCACGGTCGTCCGGGTGCAGGTGCACGGCGTCCTGGAGGAGGCCGGCGGCCAGACCCGGCTGGTGCGCACGAGCGTCGCGGCGGCCAAGGTCGACACCATCGTGGGCCCGTCGGTGTGGCGGCTGTTCGGCGGCCGGCCCGTGCTCATGGGCGCGCTGGCCGACCACCGGTCCGTGGAGATCGACGGCATGCCGCTGCTGCCCGGCGGCGACCTGCTGTGGCACGACGACCGCGCCCGCACCGGCGCCGAGGCCGACCCGTTCACCACCGCGCGGGTGCAGCTCGCGGGCGCGCTGGCCCCGGCCACGCCGCCGCTCGACCGCCACCCCGTGCGCATCGCCGAGCCGGTGCTGGTCGAGGGGTACACGGTCGACGGGCACACCCTCGACCTGGGCGGCAACAAGCTCGCCCTCGACCTCGACCGGCTCCCGGCGAGCTGCCCGCTCACGCCGGAGCTGGTGGCCGCGTCCTCGGCGTGCGTCGGGCTGGTGCGCCGCGACGGCGGCAGGTGGCTGCTGCAGCCGCTGGCCGTCCAGGCCACGGTCAAGAAGAAGCCGGTCACCGTGCACAACGGCGACTGGGCGAACGGCCCCACCGACCCCAAGGTCGTCAAGGCCGAGGCCAAGGCCGGCGACGTGGTCGCCGTGCTGCGCGAACGGGCAGGACGGCTGCTGCGGAAATGACCGACTCGACCACGAGCGCCGACGAGACCCGGCGCCAAGTGCTGTACTGGCGGCTCATGTCGCGGCTGTTCTCGGCCGACGAGCAGCCCGCGCTGGAGACGGCCAGCATGGGCATCGTCGGCGACCTGGAGCTGCCGCCCGCGCTGCTCGACCCCGGCGTCTCGGTGGACACGCTCGTCCAGCGCTTCCCCGAGCTGGGCGCCGAGCTCCAGGACCTGATGGCCGACAAGGAGCACGAGGAGGGCGGCGAGGTGCGCCGCGCCGCGCTGGTCTCCAAGCTGCTGCTCAACGTGTTCTCCACCGGCACGGGCGACGTCACGGCGGGCGACCTGGCCCGCTGGAAGCAGGACGCCGCCTGGTTCGAGAAGGGCATGGGCTGCGAGCCCGGCGGCCTGCGGAACGGGCCGGGCAACGACGAGCTGGCCGCCGTCCTCGCCATGATCGAGGGCGATCTGGTCAAGCGCATGCGGCTGCGCGAGGTGCTCGCCGACCCGGCTCTGGCCAGGCAGCTCACGCCCAGCATGTCGCTCATCGAGCAGCTGCTGCGCGACAAGTCCAACCTGTCCGGCGTCGCCCTCGCCAACGCCAAGGCGCTCATCCGCAGGTTCGTCGACGAGGTCGCCGAGGTGCTGCGCACGCAGGTGGAGAAGACCAGCGTGGGCGTCATCGACCGGTCGGTCCCGCCGAAGCGGGTCTTCCGCAACCTCGACATCGAGCGCACGATCTGGAAGAACCTCACCAACTGGAGCCCTGAAGACCAGCGGCTCTACGTCGACCGGCTCTACTACCGGCAGACGGCCCGCCGCACCACGCCGGCCCGGCTCATCGTGGTCGTCGACCAGTCGGGCTCGATGGTCGACGCGATGGTCAACTGCACCATCCTGGCCTCGATCTTCGCCGGCCTGCCCAAGGTCGACGTGCACCTCGTCGCGTACGACACCCGCGCGCTCGACCTGACGCCGTGGGTGCACGACCCGTTCGAGGTGCTGCTGCGCACGACGCTCGGCGGCGGCACCGACGGCACGGCCGCGATGGCCCTGGCCAGGCCGAAGATCGCCGATCCGCGCAACACCGTGATGGTGTGGATCTCCGACTTCTACGACAACCGCTCGCTGATCAACGACTTCGGGTCGATCCACCGCTCGGGGGTCAAGTTCATCCCCGTCGGCTCGGTCAACAGCTCCGGCCACCAGAGCGTCGACCCGTGGTACCGCCAGAAACTCAAGGACCTGGGCACCCCCGTGCTCTCCGGCCACGTCCGCAAGCTCGTCTTCGAGCTCAAGAACTTCCTCACCTAGGAGAACCCCCGACCATGAGTGACATGCTGCGCGCCCCCGCAGAGGTGAAGTACGCCGACGAGCTCGACTGGCTGGAGTCGGTCGACGACGGCCCCAAGCCGTTCTCGTGGCGGCTCAGCCCGCGCATGATCCGCATCTTCATCCTCGGCTCCGAGCGCTCCGACGGGCTCGACCGCGAGATCCCGCAGAAGTGGTTCGGTGACCGCAGCTTCGTCGAGCGCAGCATCGTGACGCTGGCCTCCGACCGCGGCCTGCTGCTGATCGGCGACCCCGGCACGGGCAAGAGCTGGCTGGCCGAGCTGCTGTCCGCGGCGATCAGCCGCAACTCCACGCTGGTCGTGCAGGGCACCGCGGGCACCACCGAAGACCACATCAAATACTCGTGGAACGTCTCGATGGTCATCGCCAAGGGCCAGTCGCGCGAGTCGATGATCCCCTCGCCGATCATGAACGCCATGGAGCAGGGCGTGATCGGCCGCTTCGAGGAGCTGACCCGCTCGACCAGCGACGTCCAGGACGCGCTGATCTCCATCCTGTCGGAGAAGTACGTCTCCATCCCCGAGCTCGACGACGACAACATCGTCTTCGCCCAGCCCGGCTTCTCGATCATCGCCACCGCCAACAGCCGCGACCGGGGCGTCAACGACCTGTCCTCCGCGCTCAAGCGCCGCTTCAACTTCGTCCGCATCCCGGTGGTGACGAACAAGAAGAGCGAGGCGGAGATCGTCCGGTTCCGCACCGAGGAGCTGCTGCGCCGGCACCAGATCGAGCTCGACCTGCCGCCCACGCTGCTGGACATCCTGCTGCAGAGCTTCGCCGACCTGCGGGCCGCGGCCGCCTCGGCGACCAGCGACGACGAGAAGCTGGAGTCCGCGCTGTCCACGGCCGAGCAGATCGGCGTGCTGGAGGACGCCATCCTGCACAGCCACTTCTTCGGCGACCGCACGCTGCGCCCCGAGACGCTGGCCGGTTCGCTGGTCGGCTCGCTGGCCCGGCGCAGCCCGGAAGACCTGGCCATCCTCAACAAGTACTGGCACGGTGTGGTCGAGCCGCGCAGCAAGAAGGACGGCGGCCCGTGGCAGGACTTCCTCGAGGGCGGCCGCCAGGCCATCTCCACCCTGTCATGAGCCTCTTCCAACCGCTGAAGGATCAGCTCAGCGAGGCCGCCGCGGCCTTCGCGGGCGACGGCGCGGTGTCGTCCATCCTCACCGGCATCGTCGAGGACGTCGACCGGGCGCTGCGCGAGGAGCTGGAGATCTTCCCGGTCTGCCACCACTCGCCGGCCTCGGCGCTGGCCATGGTGCGCCGCCTGCGGGAGAAGCAGCCCAAGGTCATCTACCTGGAGCTCTGCGAAGACCTGGCGCCGCTGCTGACCGAGCTGCGCAACTGCCGGCTCCCGGTGGCGCTCCAGGCGTTCGCGACCGACCTCGACGGCTTCCCCAAGGGTTCGGGGCCGCTGAGCGTGGTGGCCCCGATCACCGAGGCGTCGGCCGAGTACCAGGCCATCTCGTACGCGCTGGAGACCCCGGGCGTCGAGCTGGTGCTGGTCGACCGCTCGGCCGACCACGTCTTCCAGTGGCTGCCGCGCGAACGGGAGGAGCCGGCGAAACCGGGGGAGGAGGCCGGCCTGCACGGCGACGCCGTCGGCGTGGAGATCGGCGACCTGCGCCCCCGCTTCGCCGAGCTGGAGGAGCACCTGCTCCACCACGGCAAGGTCCGCCACTGGTCGGAGTGGTGGGACCAGTACGTCGAGCAGCCGCTCTCCGGCGCCGACTACGACACCTACCGCCAGGTCATGGTCCTCATCGGCAGCCTGTTCCGCCGGTTGCGCCCCGACGACGACCGGCTGGCCGGCGACGAGGAGCGCGAGCGCTACATGTGGACCAGGATGCGCGAGCACCTGTCCGCCTCGGGCGCCGACCCGGCCGACTGCCTCTACGTCTGCGGCGCCTTCCACGCCGCCAGCCGCGTCGAGCAGTTCGGCCTGGCCGCCGCGGCCCCGTACGAGATCGGCCCCCGCACGGCGACCCGCTGGCTGTACGGGCTGATCCCCTCCAGCCACTCGGCCATCGAGGCGCAGTTCGGGCTGGCCTCGGGGTCGGTGTCGATCGCCGCCGCCACCTGGGCCAAGGCGGTGACGCGGAGCAAGCTGACCCCGTTCCAGCTCAGCGGGCAGAAGGGGGCCAGGAAACGGCCGGTCAAGCTGCCCGCGCCCGCCGCGCCGGCGCAGGTCACCGACCGGCTGACCGGGTTCCTGTCCAGGCCGCCCACGCTCGACGCGCTCGACGAGGCCGAGCTGCTGGGCTGGAGCGTCGACATCGTCCGGCTGGCCCGGCGCAACGGCTACCTCGCCAGCACCGCCGACGCCATCGCGGTGTTCGAGACGTCGATCCTGCTGGCCGGCATGCGCAACCGGGCCAGGCCCACGCCGTACGACTTCCAGGACGCGGCGGTCACCTGCATCGAGAAGGACGTCGTGCCGGGCCGGCGCGACGTGCGGCGCCTGTGCGAGATCCTGCTCGGCGGCGACCGCATCGGCTCGGTCGGCTACGACGCGCTGCCGCCGCTGGCCCAGAACGTCTACGACCGGCTGCGGCCGCTCGGCGTCGACTTCGACAAGCGCACGATCCAGCGGGCGCTGCTCGACCTGCACTCCGACCCGGAGCTGCGGCCCTGCTCCGACCTGCTGTGGATGCTGCGCTTCGTGCTGCCCGCCGACGCGGCCCGGCCGATCATGGGCGAGCGCAAGCTCGGCGAGCGGGCCATCCAGGAGAGCTGGGACCTCGCGCTCGGCCGCAACCAGCGGGCCATCATCGAGCTCGGCTACGAGGGCGTCACCATCGAGCAGGTGGTCGAACAGCGGCTGCGGCGCGCGGTCTGGGAGCCCGACGCCACCGCCGCCGTGGCCCTGGCCGCCGTCGAGGACGCCATCCTCTACCTGGGCGGCGGGCGCGTCGCCGACGAGCTGGGCGCGCGGGCGGTGGAGCTGCTGGCCGGCGAGCGCGGCGTCGACGACGCGCCCGACGTGCTGCGCCGCATCCGCCGCCTGCTGGCCTACTACCGCACCGCCGAACCCACGCTGCCGGCGTGGTGCGAGGCGTTCGTGACCGAGGGGTACGCCCACTACTGCACCCTGCTCCCGACCGCGTTCGTCGAGGACGACACCGGGGTGCGGCAGGTGTCGGCGATGCTCGGGTTCCTGTTCACGATGGAGGGGCTGGCGCTGGCGCTCGGGTGCGACCGGGCGCAGCTGGAGATCGCGGTGCGGCAGTCGCATCCGGAGGCGCCGGCCAAGGTGGCGCTGCTGTGGGCCGCCCAGCACCTGCTGGGGCTGCTGCCGCTGGCCGAGCTGCGGTCGCGGTGCGACGAGCTGCTCGGCAACCCGCTGGTCATCCCGTCGTTCCCGCAGTACATCACCGGGTTCGTGCAGGCGATGGAGCCGGCTCCGGCGCTGTCCGGGTTCGTGGTGGAGGTGATCTCCAAGGCGTTCGGACGGCTGCCCGACCAGGTGCTGCTGCCGTGGCTGCCCAAGCTGATCACGACGCTGCGCGACCAGGCGGGCGAGCTGATGCCGGTCCTCGTCCGGGAGGCCGGGCGCACGTTCCCCGGCAGCCTGACGGCGGTCGACGCCTGGACACCGCCATGGGCCAGGACGCCGGCGGCCGCGCCGAAGGCGGCCCCCGCGGTCGCGTCCGGGCCGGTCGCCGAGCTGCTGGCGGGGCATCCGGCGGCGTGCGACGCGGTGGCGGGGCTGCTGGGCTGCGAGGGCGGCTGGCAACAGCCCGCCTCCGCCACCGGGCCCGGGAACCGCGAGGTCGAGACCCTCCTCACCGACCACCCCGCCACAGCCGCCGCGTTGGCGACCCTCCTCGCCTGACGGCCTCCGCCCCGAGCGCCGGAACGCCGGTGCTCGGGGTCGGGTTTCCCGGCGGGGGATGGTCAGCGGCCGAAGCAGATGGTGTGGCCGGGGTGGACGTGGTCGGGTTTGTAGGCGGCCTGGTCGATCGTGACGCCCTCGGGGGACACGAGCAGGATGGTCTCGCCCTGGTTGCGGAGCTGTACCCGGCCGTCGAGCACGACCTGCAGCACGCCACCGCCCGCGAGCACCCCGGTCAGCTCCATGCGCCCGCCCGCCGAGTCCGCCAGCCGCCACCCGCCGAGGTCCACGGACCGTCCGGTGACGTTGAGGAGGGTGACCGTCTCGTGCCCCCGGTCGGCCCCCACCGGGTCGGGCAGCGCGGCCACGATCAGCACGTCCCCGGTGGACGGCGGGCGCGCGACGACGGGCGCGCCGGGCGGCGCCGGGTCGGGGCTGATGACGAAGTCCTCGGGCCAGGCCGTGAGCTGGACCTGGCTGCCCGAGGCCCGGATCACGTCGTGCAGGTTGCCGTGTTCGAGCCGGTCCAGCAGGAACACCGCGTCGTCCCGGTTGACGGGGTCGGCCCGGAGCCAGGCGTCGAAGCCGTCCAGGTTCGCCGCCCCGGTCGCCAGATAGGGCACCAGCCGGCGGAACAACTTCGGCCACATGACGAGCCCGGTGAGCGCCTCCAGCGAGGCGACCTCGGCGGGCCCGTCGGGGTCGGCGGCCGAGCGTGGCCAGATGCCGGTGGGCGACGCCGCCGCCCTGGCCGTGCGCGACACGCCGGCCAGGTGCGTGCGCAGCGTCGCGGGCAGCGTGGCGTAGAAGGCCGGGTACGTCAGCCCGGCGGCCAGCAGTTTGGCGTTCGCGGACGTGTCCACCAGCGCCTCGTCGAGGAACACGGCCTGCCCGTCGGGCCCGGGGTGCTCGCCGGTGAACACGAACCCGATCAGCCGGCCGTTGGCGTCGATGCCGTTGCTGAGGACGTGCCCGCGCAGCTCGTCCTGGTCGGCCGACTGGACCTTGTTGGGCAGGTCGTCGAAGAAGCGCACGTTCGTGAAGCCGAGCAGCCGCAGCAGCTCGTCGCGGGCGGCGTTCGCGCCGGTCAGCTCCTGGTGGGTGTCCTGGAAGTGGGTCTCCAGGGCGTCGATGGCCTCCAGACGGACGGAGATGCCGCGCGCGCCGAGCTCCGGCGGCCGTCCGGACGGCCGGGCCAGCCCTTCGACCAGCGCGGGCGTGTCCGGCCTGAACTTGATCGTGTCGCCGTCGGGCTCGGGGCCCTGCCGGGGAAGGTCCGGGTAACGGATCACGAAGCTGCCGCGCAGAAGTGTGTAGCTCATTGGGTTCCCCCCAAAGACGGCCATCACCGTCCTATCGGCCATCGGGAGCGTAACTCCGCGCACTTCTCGGCGTCCACGTCCCACGCCGGACCGGGGCGCGGCCCGGCGCGGGACGTGCCGGCTCAGGCGGCGCCGAACCGGGGGATCGGCAGGTCCTCGGTGGCCAGGTGCACGATGTGCGACTCGGTGTAGACGTCGATGCTGTGCCGGCCGCCCTCCCGGCCCACGCCGCTGGCCTTCACCCCGCCGAACGGCGTGCGCAGGTCGCGCACGTTCTGGGAGTTGACCCAGACCATGCCCGCCTCGATCGACTGGGCCAGCCGGTGCGTCCGGCGCAGGTCGTTGGTCCACAGGTACGCCGCCAGGCCGTACCGGGTCGCGTTGGCCAGCTCCACCGCCTCCGTCTCGGTGGAGAAGGGCGTCACGCAGACGACCGGGCCGAAGATCTCCTCCTGGAAGATCCGCATGTGCGGGGCCACGTCGGCGAACACCGTCGCGGCCAGGAAGTTGCCCGCCGTCAGGTGCTCGGGCCGGGAACCGCCGGCGACCAGGCGGGCGCCCTCGCGCGAGCCGAGCTCGACGTACTCCATGACCCGCTCGTAGTGCTCGGGGTGGATGAGCGCGCCCAGCTCGGTGGCGGGGTCGCCGGGCGCGCCGACGCGTACCCGCGCGGCCCGCTCGGCCAGCCTGGCCACGAACTCCTCGTACACGGTGTCCTGGACGAGGATCCGCGAGCTGGCCGTGCAGCGCTCGCCGTTGAGCGAGAAGACGCCGAAGACGGCCGCGTCGAGCGCCCGCTCCAGGTCGGCGTCCGCGAAGACGAGCAGCGGCGACTTGCCGCCCAGCTCCATCGACAACGTCTTCAGCGACGACGCGGCGTTGCGCATGATGGTCTGCCCGGTGCCGCTCTCGCCGGTGAAGGAGATCACCGGCACGTCGGGGTGGGCCACCAGCGCCGCGCCCGCGTCCTCGCCGATGCCGTGGACCAGGTTGAACACGCCCTCGGGCAGCCCGGCCTCCTCCATGATCTCCGGCAGCAGGCTCGCCGACGCGGGGGACCACTCGGCCGGCTTGAGCACCACCGGGCAGCCGGCCGCCAGCGCCGGGGCCAGCTTCCAGGTCTCCAGCATGAACGGCGTGTTCCACGGCGTGATCAGCCCGGCCACGCCGACCGGCTTGCGCACGACGTAGTTGAGCTGCGCGGAGCCGACGCGGTAGACGTCCTCGCCCATGGTGGTGATCACGTCGGCGAAGAAGCGGAAGTTGTGCGCCGCCCGCCGGGCCTGGCCTCTGGCCTGGGTGATCGGCAGGCCGGTGTCCCGGCACTCCAGCGCGGCGATCTCGTCGTCCCTGGACTCGATGGCCGCCGCGACCGCGCGCAGCGTGCCGGCCCGCTGCTCGGCGGGCATCGTGCTCCACGGGCCGTCGGTGAACGCCTTCTGGGCGGCGGCGACGGCCGCGTCCACGTCGGCCGCGCCGCCCGCGGCCACCTCCAGGTACGGCTCGTTCGTGGTCGGGTCGAGCGCGGTGAAGGTCGCACCGGACTGGCTCGGGACGTGCCGGCCGCCGATGTAGTGCTCCAGTTTCATCAGGCGACTCCCTCGCTCTGTGCCAGTAGTTCGTTGATCCGGGCGATGCCGGGCTCGGTGGGGGTGATCAGGGGGGCTCGTACGTGGCCGGAGGCGATCAGGCCGCGCTGTTCCAGCACCCACTTGGCGGGAGCCGGGTTCGTCTCCACGAACAGCAGCTCGACCAGCGGGTGCAGCGAGTAGTGCAGCTCCAGCGCGGTCGCGTGGTCGCCGGCGGTGTACGCCTCGTACATGCGGGCCACGGTCTTCGGCGCGAGGTTGGCCGCCGCGCTGACGAAGCCGACGCCGCCGATGGCCAGCAGCGGCAGGCAGAGCAGCTCGATGCCGGACCACATGAGGAAGTCGCGCCCGCACAGGTTGAGCACGTGCGAGAAGTGCTCGAAGTCCTTGGTGGTCTCCTTGACGCCGACGATGTTGTCGTGGTCGCGGCGCAGCCTGGCCACGGTCGCGGGGGCGATGTCGACGGCGGTGCGCGAGGGCACGTTGTAGATGACGATCGGCAGCGCGGGGAACTCGGCGGCGACCGTGGCGTACCAGCGGTAGAGGGCTTCCTGGGTGGGACGGGCGTAGTACGGCGTGATGACCAGGGCGGCGTCGGCGCCCAGGCGCTCGGCCTCGGCGGTCAGCCGCAGCGTCTCGTCGAGCTTGGCCGAGCCGGTGCCGGGCAGGAACGGCACCCGGTCGGCGGTCTCCTCGGCCACCACGGCCATCGCCGCGACGCGCTCCTCGACGGACTGGGCGCCGGGCTCGCCGGTGGACCCGCCGGTCGAGATGCCGTGCGAGCCCTGGTCGAGCTGCCAGCGCACCAGCGAGCGCAGCGAGTCGAGGTCCAGCGACCCGTCGGCGGCGAACGGCGTCACCACGGGGGCGATGGATCCGCGGATGGTCGACGGATCCGAGCGGAACTTCATGGATTCTCCTTCTTGGGGGGTCAGCGCTGCTGCTCGTACGCCTCGCGCCAGGCGCCCTTCAGCGGATAGAGGCCGTCGATCGAGGCGCCCTCGCGGACGCGATCGAGGATGAAACGCTCCTCGTCCTCCTGCCGGGCGGCGTCCCCGGCGACCTCGGCGACCAGCGCGGGCGGGATGACGACGACCCCTTCCGCGTCGCCCACCAGCACGTCGCCTGGGCACACCAGCACGCCGCCGCAGTCCACCGGCACCTGCGAGTCCATCGGGACGTGCCGGCGGCCGAGCACGGCGGCGTGCGCGGCGCCGTAGTAGGAGGGCAGGTCGAGCGAGGCGAAGGAGGGGCTGTCGCGCAGCCCGCCGTCGGTGACGACGCCGGCCGCGCCGCGGCGCAGGGCGCGCATGGCCAGAATGTCGCCCAGCGTGCCCGCGCCGTGCTCGCCGCGGGCGGAGATGACCAGCACCTCGCCCGGCTGAAGCTCCTCGACGGTGCGCTTCTGGGCGTTCATGCCGCCGCCGCGCTCGGCGAAGACGTCCTCGCGCAGCGGCAGGTAGCGCAGGGTGCGCGCGACGCCGACCATGCGCAGGTCGGGACGGGCGGGGCGGACGCCCTCGATGAAGTGGTGGTCGATGCCGCGCGCGCGGAGCTGGGAGGAGAGCGTCGCGGTGGAGACCGAGCGCAGCGCGGCGACGACCTCCGGGGTCAGCGGGCCGGGGTCAGGGGCGGGGACGGGTTGGGCGGCGCCGTACGCGGCGGCCCTGGTCGCCTCGGTGACCTGGGGCTGGACGCCGTACGCCGCCGGGGGCTCCTGGCCGGCGACGACCTCGTTGCGCAGCCGGGCCGTGCCCGCCAGCTCGACCTCCACCACGTCGCCGGGCCGGACGACGGTCGAGCCCGCCGGGGTGCCGGCCAGGATCAGGTCGCCGGGCTCCAGCGTCATGTACCGGGACAGGTCGGCGACGAGCAGGTCGAAGCCGAACAGCAGCTCGTCGGTGCACGCCTCCTGGGCGAGCTCGCCGTTGACGTACGTGCGCAGCCACAACCGTCCGGGATCGGCGCCGGTGAGCAGCTCCGAGCCGACCGGCGTGAACCCGTCCTGGCCCTTGGCCCGCAGGTTGGAGCCGAGGTCGGCGTGCTTGAAGTCGTAGACGCCGAAGTCGTTGGCCGCCACGTACCCGGCCACGTGCTCCAGCGCGCGCCCGGGGGAGGCGCGATGGGCCCGGCTGCCGATGAGGATGCCGATCTCGCCCTCGAACGCCAGCAGCTCGCACCCCTCGGGACGCACCACGGGCCGTCCGGACCAGGACAGGGACGTCGGCGGCTTGAGGAAGTAGGAGGGGACGGCAGGGACGCGACCACGCTCGGCGGCCCGGCTGCGGTAGTTCAGATGGACCGCGACGATCTTCCCTGGTGACAGTCCGAGAGGGTGTCCCACCTCGTCTCCTTCCAAATCATATACGACATCATTTATGTTATGGCATGTGGAACAATATCGACATACCCCCTCAGATGCCTACATGATGCTCATCACGTCATCAGTGGAGAGGAGAGTGCGGATGATGGTTCAGACCGCCCAAGCAGGCCGGGAGTGGCGTGATGGGTGAGATCGTGCTGGCCGCCAAGATCACGCATGTGCCGTCGATCTGGCTGTCGATCCAGCCCGGCAAGCACTTCGGCATCCGCCGTCCCGCGGAGCTCGCCCTCACCGAGGTCGGCAGGCGGGCCCGCGAGCGCGGCGCGGACACGTTCCTGATCGCCGACACCCATTGGATGAACAGCATCGGCTTCCATCTCAACGGCAAGCCGCGCCACCAGGCCACGTACGTCAGCCATGAGTTGCCGCACTTCATCCACGACCTCGCCTACGACTACGCGGGCGATCCCGAGCTGGCCGAGCTGATCCGCGAGGAGATCGTCGCGGGCGGCCAGAAGGCCCGCGTGCACACCTACCAGGACCTGGGCCTGGAGTACGCCACACTCGTGCCGATGTACTTCATGAACCAGGACTCCGACATCCGGGTCCTGCCCATCGGCTGCAACATCTACTCGACCGTCGAGGAGAACCGGCGGATCGGCGAGGCGCTGCTGCGGGCCGTGCTTCGCAGCGACAGGAAGGTGGCCTTCCTGGCCAGCGGGTCGCTCTCGCACGCCTTCCCGCCCAACGAGATCGCCGAGTCGCTGCTCGACGACGTGAGCAGCGAGCTGAACCGCAAGGTCGACCACGCGGTGCTGGAGATGTGGGACGAAGGCCGCATCCCGGAGTTCCTCGACATGTTGCCCGACTACAACGAGCGGTGCACCGGCGAGGGGGCGATGGCCGACACCGCCATGCTGTTCGGGCTGCTGGGCTGGCGCGAGTACACCGGGCGCGGCGAGCAGCTGTGCCCGTACTTCGGCAGCAGCGGCACCGGCCAGGTGGTCGTCGACTTCCCCGTACCCGCCCACCTCACGAGATGAAGGAGCCGGCGCACATGACGGCCGTACAGACGTTCACGCCCGACCGGCCCGCCGGGGCGCCGCCCGTGCTGCTGCTGCACGGGTTCGCCTCCAGCGGGCGGCGGGACTGGGTGGAGACCGGGATCGCGGCGGAGCTGGCCGCGGCCGGGCGCGTGGTCGTCGTGCCCGACCTGCCCGGTCACGGTGAGAGCCCGGTTCCGGACGGGCCGGCGGGCGCGCCCGAGATCGCGGCCGCGCTGCTCGCCCTGGTCGGCGACGGGCCGCTCGACGTGGTGGGGTACTCGCTCGGCGCCCGGCTCGCCTGGGAACTGCCGGAGCTGGCCCCCGATCGGGTGCGCGCGGTCGTGCTGGGCGGGCTCAGCCCGTTCGAGCCGTTCGCCGCGCTGGACGTGGCGGCGCTGCGCTCGGCCGTCGCGGGCGGCGAGCCGGGCGACCCGATGACCGGCATGATCGCGGCGATGATCGCGGGCTCCTCCGGCGGCGACCCCGAACGGGCCGCCGGGCTGGTCCGGCTGGTCGAGGGCCTGCGCGGCACGCCGTTCGAGCCCAAGGGCTGGGCCGGGCGCACGCCGCCGGTGTTCGTGGCGGGCGCGCAGGACATGATGACCTCCGGCATCGAGAACGTCGTCGCGCTGGTCCCCGGCGCCCGGCTGGTCACCGTCCCCGGCGACCACCGCGGCGCGCTGGCCGGGCCGGAGTTCCGCGCCGTCCTCGGCGAGGCGCTCCGGGCAGCGTCCGGCGCCGGGCTCGACCCGGCGTCCGGCACGTGACCAGCACCGGCGGAGTCGCGTCGAAGGCGGAGCTCAGCTACGAGATCCTGCGTTCGCGCATCCTGGACGGCACCTACGGCCCCGGCTACCAGCTCGTCATGGACCGCCTCGCGCGGGAGATCGGCGTCAGCACGATCCCCCTGCGCGAGGCGCTGCGCCGCCTGCAGTCCGACGGGCTGGTGGAGGTCGTGCGCAACGTCGGCGCCCGCGTCGCGGTCTTCGACGCGGCGCAGGTGCGGCACACGCTGGAGGTGCTGGCCCGGCTGGAGGGGTACGCGACCGCGGTCGCTGCCCCGCGCATGGGCCCGGCGGACGTGGCGCGCTCCCGCGAGATCAACGCCCGGCTGTTCCAGGCGCTCGACTCCTTCGACCCCACCGCGTTCACCGCGCTCAACCGCGCCTTCCACTTCTCGGTCTACGAGCACTGCGACGACGAGCACCTGAACTTCCTGCTGGAGGCCGAATGGACCAGGCTGGACCACATGCGGCGCTCGGTGTTCGGCTACCTGCCGGGCCGCGCCCGCCGTTCGGTCGAGGAGCACGAGCACCTGCTCGACCTCATCGCCGGGGGAGCCGACCCCGCCGAGATCGAACGGCTGGCCTGCGCGCACAAGACGAACACCGCCGGCGCCCTCTATGACGTCCGGGTCACCCACGGCTAACGATCGGGTCATACCCTCCCGGCATTTTGTCCTACACTGGTAGACGAAACGCCGTACGGAGGGGTGCCCGCATGCCCAAGATCATCGACCACGACCAGCGTCGCAGCGACATCATCGACGTCACGTGGGACCTGATCACGAAGGGGGGCATCGAGGCGGCCACCATGCGCGAGATCGCGAACGCGGCGGGCTTCGCCAACGGTGCGCTCAAGCACTACTTCCCCGGCAAGGAAGACATCATCGAGGCGACGTACGAGCGCGCCCTGGCCATCGTGACCAGCTACGTCAAGCTCGACGGCCGCCGCGGGCTGGGCGCGCTGCGCGAGATGTGCGAGGCCGCGATGCCGATCGACGAGGAGCGCATCACGGCCGGCCGGGTGCTGCTGATCTTCTGGCAGACCTCGCTGACCAACCCCAAGCTGTACGACAAGTACCTGGAGCACCTGCGGGCCTGGCGCGGCATGCTGCACCGGCTGATCGAGGAGGGCCGCGCCGACGGCGACATCCACACCTCGATCCCCGACGAGCAGCTCGTGGACGAGCTCGTGCTGCTCAACGCCGGGGCCAACGTGATGAGCCTGGTCGGCCCGCAGTTCTCCACGGTCGAGCTGCAGAAGCGGCACCTGGAGTCGTTCTTCGACCGCATCTCCCGGCCCTGACCCGCGCGTTCCGGCCCTGACCCGCGCGTTCCGGCCCGCGCCGCCACCTGGGCGGCGCGGGCCGCGTCGTGCTCAGACCGCTTCGGCCACGATGACGCGCGGGCTGCCCGGCAGGGCCAGCTTGTCCACCGGCTTCCAGGCGGCCTCGTCGAGCCAGGCGCGCACCTGCGACTCCTCGTAGACGACGGTCCCGTCGATCACCAGGTACTCCCCGGCGTGCAGCGCGTCGATGGCCCGCTGATCGGCGTCGTCGTCGAGGAAGAAGTCGAGCAGCAGCAGCCGCGCCCCCGGCGCCGCCGCCGCGCGGGCGTTGCGCAGGATGGCCCGGTTCTGCTCGACGCCGAAGCGGTGGATGACGTGGTTGACCATGACCAGGTCGTACGGGCCGGCGGGCGTGGCCGTGTCGGTCGGGACGCCGGTCACCTCGGCCCGGTCGGCGAACCCGGCCTCGGCCACCTGCGCGGTGATGGAGTCGGCGAAGGTCGGGTCGTACACGAAGGAGGCCCGCAGCTCCGGGTTGGCGCGCAGGGCCTCGAAGGCGAACGCGCTGGACAGGCCGCCCAGGTCCAGCAGGCTGCGGAAGCCGGTGAAGTCGAACGCGCCGCCCAGCATCCTGGCGTGCAGGCTGTTGTACGTCATGACCCCGGCCATGAACGTGCCCCACCGGTCGCCGGAGGTGTCCAGGACGCCCGGCTCGGTGGTGTCCACGGTCGTGTCGAACTGCAGCCAGTGGCCGTAGCTGATCTGGTTGAGGAACGTGAGGAACGGCCCGAGGTCGAGCTCGGACGACTTCCGCCCGGCCAGGTAGCCGGCCGCGTCGGCGCCGAGGGCGTACCGGCCGTCGGTCCTGGTCAGCAGGCCGAGCCCGGCCATGCTGTCGGCCAGGATGCGGGCCATGCGGGGGGTGACGCCAGTGGCCGTCGCGATCTCCCCGGCGCTGCGCTCGCCGTCCGCGAGCGCCTCGAACAGCCCGATGCGGCTGGCCGCGAAGAGCTGCTTGGCGCCCATGTAACCGGTGGCGATGGCGACGATCGGATCCGGCGTGGGGGAAGGCGTGGACATGGTCAAGGCCCTGCCCTTTCTGTATTGTCTACGAATGTAGACGTTCACCATAGACCCTCTGTCTACGAACGTGGAATAACCGTTGACAGTAGGGGACCCCTCTGTCAACCTTTGTAGAACTATCTGGCTCGAACATGGCTTTTCGGCAGCTCAGTGTGGGTTTGCGTGCCCCGCTTCGAGCACGGGACCGGTGCCTGGAATGGAGCTCTCGCGCATGTCGCTGCTCAACCTGACGGATCTGACCATCGGCGTCACCCAGGAGGACGCCGAGCCCCAGGAACTCGTCCACCGGCTCACCCTCGACGTCGCCTCCGGGCAGACGCTCTGCGTGGTGGGGGAGTCGGGCAGCGGCAAGACCGTGACGGCGCTGTCGATCATCCGCCTGCTGGAGTTCGTGGCCCCGGCCTACACTGAGGGCACGATCGAGGTCGGCGGCGTGGACGTCACGCGGCTGAGCGCCGAGGGCATGCGCGCCTACCGGGGCGCCCGGATCGGCATGATCTTCCAGGAGGCCCTGGACTCGCTCAACCCCGCCCAGCGCGTCGGCGCGCAGCTCATCGAGGGCTACCGGCCCGAGGGCGCGCTGCCCCGGCAGGCGCTGCGCCGGGGGAGCCGGCTGCGCCGCGAGGCCGAGGCCAAGGCCAGGAGCCTGCTCACCGAGGTCGGGCTGGCCGACACCGACCGGATCATGGCGCTCTATCCGCACCAGATGTCCGGCGGCATGCAGCAGCGCGTGATGATCGCCATAGCGCTGATGTCCGACCCCGACGTCCTCATCGCCGACGAGCCGACCACCGCCCTCGACGTGACCACGCAGGCCGAGATCCTGGCGCTGTTCCGTCGCGTGCAGCGTGAGCATCGGACCGCCTGCGTGTTCATCACCCATGACATGGGCGTCGCCGCCGAGATCGCCGACCGGATCGCCGTCATGTACCGGGGCAGGCTGGTGGAGGTCGGCGACAAGATGGACATCCTCCGCAAGCCTACGCATCCGTACACCAAGGCGCTGCTGGAATGCGTGCCACAGCTCGGCGTCAGCCGCCGTACCGGATTCCCGACGATCTCGGAGAGCAGGCTGCGGGCCGCGACCGAAGCCGACGGCGTGCCCGCCGGCGGGAGCGTGACCGAGACGCCGGCGCTCGGCGACGAGCCGGCGCCGGCGACCGGCACCCCGCCCCTGGTCGTCGAGAACGTCACCAAGGTCTACCGGACCGGCCGCCGGGCGAGCGTGCGCGCGGTCGGCGGCGTCTCGCTGGAGATCGCGCCCGGCGAGTTCTTCGGCCTGGTCGGCGAGTCCGGCTCGGGCAAGACGACGCTCGGCCGCATGGTCAGCGCCCTGGAACGGCCGACCTCGGGCAGCATCTCCTTCGGCGAGCACCGCATCACCGAGGCGGGGCTGCGCGGCGACGAGCGCGCCTTCCGCCGCGCCACCCAGCTGATCTTCCAGGACCCGCAGAGCTCGCTCGACCCCCGGCACACCGTGGCCCGCATCATCGCCGAGCCGCTGCGCGAGCTGACCCCGCTGCGCGGCGCGGACCTCGACCGGCGGGTGGCCGAGCTGATCGACGAGGTCGGCCTGCCCGCCGACTGCGCCCGCAAGCTGCCCTCGCAACTGTCCGGCGGCATGCGCCAGCGCGTGTCCATCGCGCGCGCGGTCGCCGCCGAGCCGAAGCTCATCGTCGCCGACGAGCCCACCTCCGCCCTCGACGTCTCCGTCCAGGGCCAGGTCATGAACCTCCTCCTGCAGCTGCGCCGCTCGCACGGCATCAGCTTCCTGTTCATCACGCACAACCTCAGCCTGGTGCTGTCGGTGGCCGACCGCGTCGGCGTGATGTACAAGGGCGACCTCGTCGAGGTCGGCGCCCCGGAAACCATCGCCTCCTCCTCCACCCACGAGTACACGCGCCGGCTCCTGGCCGCGAACCCCGACTTGTCGGCATACGTGGGATAGCCCCGGGCCGACCTTCTCCTTCTGTCCCCCCTTTTAGAGCAAGAGCGAGAACCCACCATGAACGTGCTCAAGAGCCTGAGGGCCGGGCTCGTCTCCGCCGCCGCGGCGAGCGCCCTGCTGCTCTCCGGCTGCGCGGGCGGCGCGACGTCGTCCTCCTCGTCCTCCTCCGCCGACGCCGGCACCCCCGTACGCGGCGGCGACCTCGTGGTCGCGGTGCCGACCGACCCGCAGTCGCTGGACATGGTCGCCAACCCCGGCCAGGTCACCGCCCACATCGGCAACATGCTGTACGAGAAGCTCTTCGAGGTCGACAAGACCTTCGCGGCCAGGCCGATGCTGGTCGACACCTACCAGCGCAGCGACGACCGGCTCACCTACACCTTCGAGCTGCGCGCCGGTGTCACGTTCCAGGACGGCGCCCCGCTCACCGCCGCCGACGTGGTCGCCAGCCTGGAGCGCTGGCTGAAGAGCCACGTCACCGGCCAGCAGGTGGCCGCCGACGTCAAGAGCCTCAAGGCCACCGGCGACCGCACGGTCACGCTGGAGCTGAAGAAGCCGCGTTACCCGCTGATCGACGAGCTGGCCAGCCCCGGCGCGGAGATCTACGAGGCCAGGAACCTCAAGGACGTGCCGGCCACCGGCTTCGCCAAGGAGGGCGCGGTCGGCACCGGGCCGTACAAGCTGAAGAGCTGGGACATCGGGCAGCAGGTCGTGCTGGAGCGTTACGACGGCTACAAGTCGCGCGCCGAGGAGGACTGGGGCGGCCAGGCCGGCGCCAAGCACGCCTACCTCGACACGGTCACCTACAAGGTCGTCGCCGACCAGGACGCCGTGGTCAACGGCCTGCAGACCGGCCAGTGGGCGCACGCCATGCCGGGCGACGACCAGTACACCCCGCTGAAGAACAACCCCGCCGTGGTCGTGTCGAACCTGGCCGGGGCCAACCAGAACGTGCTGATCCCCAACTTCAACAAGGGCTCCAAGTTCTCCGACGTGCGCGCCCGGCAGGCGCTCAACCTGCTGATGGACAAGCCCGCGCTGAACGCCGCCACCGGCGGCGGCCCCGACCTCACCGTCGAGGTGGGCGCGCTGGTCTCGCAGGACAACAAGGGCCTGTACTCCACCGCCGGCGACGACGTCTACCGGCAGCACGACCCGAACCGGGCCAAGGAGCTGTTCGCGCAGGCCGGCGTCAACGCCGGTGACACCGTGCGGATCCTGACCTCCAGCAGCTACCCGCAGTTCAGCCAGTGGGCGGTGCTGCTGCAGGACCAGCTCTCCAAGATCGGCATCAAGACGAAGATCGACACCTACGACTTCCCGACGATGCTCGGCACGATCACCAAGGACCCCGGCGGCTGGGACGTCACCACCCTGTTCTTCAACGCCGCGCTCACCTCGCCCTCGCAGATGCCCGCGCTGACCCTCGGGGCGTTCAACGGCTCCGGCTCGCCCGAGATGGCCAAGCTGATCGAGGACTACAACGCCGCCACCTCCCCCGAGACCGCCAGGACGCTCATGGACCAGCTCCAGGCGTTCGTGTGGCAGCAGCTCCCGGTCATCACGATCAGCCAGTCGAAGCTGTACGCCGCCTACTCGCCCAAGCTCAAGGGGTACGACACGTTCTACCGCGTGTTCTGGAACTCCTGGCTGCGGAAGTGAGGGGGGAACATGGCGGGACTCCTGCTCCGGCGGCTGCGTGACCTGGTCGTCATCCTGCTGATCGTGGGCACGATGATGTTCTTCGTCATCCGCCTGATCCCGGGCGACCCGGCCATCGCCATCCTCGGCCCGACGGCCAGGCCGCAGGACGTCGAGGCGCTCCGGCAGAGCATGGGCCTGACGGGCTCGCTGTGGGAGCAGTACCTGAGCTGGCTCGGCAACGTGGCGGGCGGCGACTTCGGCTCGTCGATCACCTACCACGCCCCGGTGGTGGGGGTGGTGGCCGAGCACTTCGTCCCGACGCTGACCCTGGCGGTGCTCAGCACCGTCCTCAGCTTCGTCGTCGCGGTGCTGGTCACCTCGTGGAACGCGGTCTCGCCGCGCAACCCCGCGGCGCGCGCGCTCAACCTGCTCTCCTCGCTCGGCATGGCGATCCCCGACTTCTGGATCGCGCTGATCCTGGTGCTGGTGTTCGCCGTGTCGCTGCGCTGGTTCCCCTCCAGCGGGTACGCCGACCTCTTCGCCGATCCGGTCGCCGGGGTGCCGATGCTGGTGCTGCCGGTGGTGTGCCTGGTCATCGGGCAGTCGGCGCTGTTCACGCTGACCCTGCGGGAGAGCGTGCTCGGCGAGCTGCCGCAGACGTACCTGCGCACCGCGCGGGTCAAGGGCCTGTCGGAGCGGCAGGTCATGCTCAGGCACGTGCTGCCGAACGCGCTCATGCCGCTGATCACCCAGCTCGGCAGCAACTTCGCGATGATGGTCGGCGGCATCGTGATCATCGAGTCGATCTTCGTCATCCCCGGGCTGGGCTCGTTGCTCATGGGCGCGGTCTCGACCCGGGACTTCCCGCTCGTCCAGGGCGTGACGCTGTTCGTCGCGCTGATGTTCGTGGTCGTCAACCTGGTCGTCGACCTGTCCTACGCCCTCCTCGACCCCAAGGTGCGTGTTTCGTGACTTCCGAGGCCGTCGCCGGGCGCGTCGGGACGGCCGGGCGGCCCTCCGCGGCCTCCCGCGCCTGGCGCCGCAACCGGGTGCTGATCACCGCTGCCGCGCTGCTCGTCCTCGTCGTGCTGGCCGTCGTGCTGCTGCCGGCGTTCCTGCCGGACGCGAACGCGACCGACCCGGTGCACCGGCTGCTGCCGCCCTCGGCCGGCCACCTGCTCGGCACCGACTCCTACGGCCGGGACGTGCTGAGCCGCCTGGTCTCCGGCGGCCGGGCCTCGCTCGGCCTCTCGGCGCTCATCACGCTCTGCGCGGCGTTCACCGGCATGGTGATCGGCCTGGTCAGCGGCTTCTACCGGACCGTGGACGCGATCGTCATGCGGATCATGGACGCCTGGATGTCGTTCCCGGCGATCATCCTGGCCATGGCGCTGGCCATCGGGCTCGGCGCCAGCATCTGGACCGAGCTGATCGCGCTGACGGTCATCTTCACGCCGTTCACGGCCCGGGTGATCCGCAGCCGGGTGCTCGGCGTGGCGGCGCGGCAGTACATCGGGGCCGCGCGGGTGTCCGGCATGCGGCCGGCGAAGATCCTGTTCGTGCACGTGCTGCCCAACGTGCTGCCGCTGGCGCTGGTGCAGGTCGTGATCCTGTCGGCCTCGGCGATGCTGGTGGACGGCGCGATGAGCTTCCTCGGGCTGGGCATCGCGCCGCCCACGCCGACGTGGGGAAACATGATCGCCGAAGGCAGGTCGTACCTGACGCAGGCGCCGTGGCTGATCGTGCTGCCGGGTGCGGCGATCATGTTCTGCGTGCTGCTGCTGAACCTCATCGGGTCGAGCATGCGCAACGTGGTGGACGCCCGCGCCCGGTCGATGAGCGAGCTGCAGAAGCTGCGCACCCGCCGTCCGGCACGGTGACGGCGGGCCCGCGCGGGGACCCCGGTGATCGCCGCCGGGCGTCCCCGCGCCCGGGTCGGAAGCTCCCGGCCCGGCAAGTCGCAGGTCAGGGGGTCCAGACGCCGTCGGCGCGCACGTCGCGGTCCAGCCACAGGTCGGCCAGGGCCGCGCGCACCTGCGGGCCGTGCTCGCGCCACAGCCGCAACGCGCCCAGGTTGTCCTCCAGCTGGGCCATCCGGCTCACCCCGAACAGCACGTTGGCCACCGCCGGGTGCTCCAGGCAGAACACGATCGCGACCTGGGCGGGGGTCGCGCCGAACTCGTCCGCGACCCGGGCGACGGCGTCCGCGGCCTGCCTGACGGCCTCCCGGATGCCGCCCGGGTCCGCGCCGATCTTCCGTTCGGGGAACTTCCTGCCCACCAGGATGCCGCCCTCGAAGACGTCGCTGGCCTGCAGCGCCAGCGCCCCGGAGGCGAAGTGCCGGCCGTAGAAGCCGCCCTCGGCCATCGAACGCCGGGCGATGCTGTACTTGAGCTGGGCGAAGCTCGGCGGCGTCAGGCCCTCCTCGGCGGCGAAGCTCAGCGCGAGGTCGACGTCCTCGGCGATCCAGTTGTTGACGCCCCAGCTCGTGAAGCGGCCGGCCGCGATCTGCTCGGCGACGTCGGTCACGATCCGCCGGATGTCGGGCCGCTGCATATAGTCGCCGACCACGACGGTCTCGGCGCTCTCGACGCCGACGCGGTCGAAGCTGACGTCGAGCTGCTCGCGGAAGCCCGTGCGCGGGTACTCCCACAGCCACAGCTTGCCGCAGAGCTGCCAGTCGTCCCGGCTCGCGCCGGCCTCGCGCACCGCCCGGCCGAAGATGAGGTCCGTACGGGCCTGCTCGGCGTGCGGGCCCATGTTGTAGTGGGCGACGTCGAAGAGGGTCACCCCGGCGTCGAGTGCCGCCCTGATCAGGGCCACCGCGTCGCCGAACTCCATGCGGTCCCAGGTGTTCCAGGAGCCCAGCCCGAACAGGGACGTCGTCGTGCCGCCCGGTCCGAGGCGCCGTGCCGGAACCCGCTGTGTGTCGCTCACGTCGATCCACTCCCTGCCGGATGAAGCCTTTTTTGTCTACGCTTGTATAATAATAAACCCAGGACGCCCGCGCAGCCCCGTCTGCGAAGGCCCGCACCGAACAGGAACCCCCACATGAGCGAACCTGTCGTCCCCAGGACCGTCCTCGTCACCGGCGGCGCGAGCGGCATCGGCCGCGGCGTCGCCGAAGCCTTCGCCGCGGCGGGCGATCGGGTCGTCATCGCCGACCTCGACGAGGCGCGGGCCAGGGCGGTCGCCGCCGAGCTCGGCGCCCACCACGTCCAGGTGGACGTCGGGGACGCCGCCTCCGTCGAGTCCGCCGTCGCGGCCGTCGCCGCCGAGCACGGCGACATCGGCGTGCTGGTGAACAACGCCGGGCACACCGCGGGCGGCGGCCCGCTCATCGGGCTCGACGTGGACGTCTTCGACGCCTGCGCCCGGGTCAACTTCCGCGGCACGTTCCTGATGACCCGGGCCGTCGGGGCGCACATGGTGCAGCGGGGCGTCCGCGGCTGCATGGTCAACATCTCCTCCATCGGCGCCCGCCAGCCCACGCCCGGCCTCGGCCACTACGAGGCCACCAAGGCCGCCATCGACGCCCTGACCCGCTCGGCCGGCATCGAGCTGGCCCCCCACGGCATCCGCGTGAACGGCGTCGCCCCCGGGCCGGTGCTCACCCCGATGACGGCCATGTTCGCCACCGACGACGCGGCCAGGAAGGCGTGGGAGGCCCGGATCCCGCTGGGCTCGATCGCCCAGGTGGCCGACATCGTCCCCGCCGTGCTCTTCCTGGCCTCCGACGGCGCCCGCCACATCACCGGCGTCAGCCTCCAGGTGGACGGCGGCCAGCTGCTGGCCTGACCCCTCCACCCGCGGGGCCGGGCCGCCACCCGGCCCCGGCCGGTCAGTCCAGGGACACCCCGTCACGCAGGTGGACGATCCGGCCCGCGGTCACGGTGGCGTCGACCGCGACCTGCGGCAGGTCCGCCGGCGCGACCTCCAGGGGGTCGCGGTCCAGCACGCAGAAGTCGGCGGCCTTGCCCCACTCCAGCGACCCCTTCCACGTCTCCGCGCCGTCCTGGACGGCGGGCGCCGTGGTGTAGCAGCGCAGCAGGCGGGTCATCAGCCGGGGGCGCGGCGCCCGCTCGCCCAGCAGCCCGCACGCCGCCGCCACCTGCGCCCGCCAGTCGGGCGTGGTCACCGGCCCGTCGCTGCTCAAAGTGAACGTCACCCCGCCGGCCAGCAGCTCCTGCAGCGGCCAGGCCGTCCCGGCGACCTCCGGGCCGAGCGCGCCGGCCACCCAGTCGGCGGTGGCCGCCGCGATCACCGGCTGCGTGGTGAGGCCCATGCCGAGCCCGGCCATGCGGGCGATCTGGTCGGGGTTCACCAGGTCGCCGTGGATGACGTAATGCCGCCTCGCGGCCCCGTGCTCGCCCGCCGGTTCGGCCACCAGTTCGGCCACGGTGTCCACGAACGCGTCGATGGACCGGTCGCCGGTGGCGTGCACGCCGACCTGGAGGCCCGCGCGGTGCGCCAGCCGGATCATGGCGCGCAGGTTGTGCTCCCGCGCGGCGTCGTCCGCCCCCGACACCAGCAGCGATCCGTGGCCGCCCGAGGTGTAGCGGTGGCAGGTCCAGGCCGAGCCCATGGGCGGGATGCCGTCGGCGAAGATCTTGAGCCCGGTCACGTTGAGCCAGGCGGGGTCGGCGCGGGGGAGGGGCGCGTCCAGGCCGGCGGCGACGTCCTCCAGGGTGCTGGGGCCGTCGAGGGTGCCGAACAGCCGCAACGCGGTCACCCGTGCCCGCAGCGCGCCCTCCTTCGCCAGCGTCGCGTAGGTGTCCAGGACGGCCTGCGAGAAGCAGCCGGTCTCGCCGTCGTCCTCGCCGGGGCCGAGGCCGGGCTCGGTGTAGCTGGTGATGCCGAGCGAGGCGCAGATCCGCCCGGCGCGCAGGATGGCGGCCCGCCTGGACTCCTCGTCGGCCAGCAGCCGGCCCTGGTGGGCGGACAGGCCGTTCTCGCTGATCAGCGTGTCCGGCCAGACCGCTCCCAGCCAGGCGGCGTGCAGGTGCGAGTCGTTGATGCCGGGCAGGACCGTCCGGCCGGCCAGGGAGAGCACGCGGGTGCCGGGCCCGGCGTGCGCCAGGGCCTCCTCGTCCGTCCCGACCGCCACCAGGCGGCCGGCGCGCGCCGCCAGGCCGCTCGCCCGCCCGTCGCGGGCGTCGAAGGTGAGCACGTTGCCGCCGACCGCCACGAGGTCCGCGTACTCGTCCGCTGACACCGGGTTCCTCCTGAGGGGCTGTAATTGTTTGTCAACGAGTGTAGATTAACCACACTTAACGGTCGAAAGCCACGAAGGTGACCATGCCTACGAGAACCGCCGCCGCCGTCCTCACCGAGCACGGCAAGCCCCTCAGCCTTCAGGACGTCCCGCTGCCCGACGCCGTCGAGCCCGGCGCCGCCCTGGTGCGCATCACGTGCACCACCCTGTGCGGCACCGACGTGCACCTGTGGGCCGGCCAGATGACGTTCCCCGGGATGCTGCCGATGATCCTCGGCCACGAGATGGTCGGCGAGGTCGTCGAGGCCGGGCCGGGCACCACCGACGCCCTCGGCCGCCCGATCGCCCCGGGCGACCGCATCGGCTGGTCGGAGTCCACCTGCGGCCACTGCTACGGCTGCGCCGTGCTGCGCCAGCCGGTCGCCTGCGCCAACCGCGGCTACGGCTTCACGCAGCGCGCCGACCGCCCCCCGTACGCCACGGGCGGCCTGGTCGAGTACTGCTACGTGACCCCGGGCGCGGCCAAGCTGCTGCTGCCCGCCGACGTCAAGGACACCTGGGCCTCGATGTCGGGCTGCGCGGCCAAGACCGTGCTGCGCGCCGTGGACCGGGCCGGCGGCATCAGGACCGGCTCGACCGTGGTGGTGCAGGGCGCGGGCGCGCTCGGCATCTTCGCCACGGCCGTCGCCAGGATCGCCGGCGCGGGCACCGTCATCACCGTGGGCGGCCCGGACGACCGGCTGGCCGCCGCCCGGCGCTTCGGCGCCGACGCGACCGTCTCGACCGACCTCGGCAAGGACGAGCGCGTCGCCCGGATCAGGGAGCTGGCCGGGGAGCGCGGCGCGGACTACGTGTTCGACCTGGCCGGCGCGCCCACCGTGGCCGAGGAGGCGGTCGCGGTGGCCGCCCAGCGCGGCACCGTGGTGATCGTCGGCTCCACCGGCTTCGAACTCGCGCCCGTGCCGCTCGGCGCGGTCATGGGCAAGGAGCTGACCGTCGTCGGCTCGCTCAACGGCGACATCGCCGACTACCACCGCTCGATCGAGTTCTTCCAGACCTTCGCCGCCCGCATGCCGTGGGACGAGCTGTTCAGCGAGCCCGTCGGCCTGGCTCAGGCCACCGCCTGCGTCGAGTCGATGTCCAGGCTCGGTGAGATCAAGGCCGTCGTCGACCCCCGCCTGCCCTAGGAGACCTGCCGTGCAGACCATCCCGCGCCGCCGCATCGGCCGCACCGGACCGGAGACGGGCGTGCTCGCGCTCGGCTCCTGGCACACCTACGACCGCATGGACTTCCACGACGCGGTCGCCATGATCCGCGAGGCCGTGGACCGCGGCATCGACCTGTTCGACGTCGGCGTCTACGGCTTCCCCGGCATGCCGCCCGTGTTCACCGACGTGATCTTCTCGGCCCTGGTGCGCGCGGCCGGCCTGCGCCGCGAGGACTACCTGCTCTCCTCCAAGCTGTGGCTGGAGGGCTACCCGGAGCACAGCCTGCGCGACCAGCTGCTCAACGCCCTGTTCCGGGCCGGCGCCGACCACGCCGACCTCGTGGTGCTCGGCGACCTGCGGCACGACGGCGTGGACCTGCACCGGCTCGTCCTCGACCTGGCCGGCCTGGCGAAGGAGGGGCTGATCCGGAGCTGGGGCGTCAACAACTGGTCGGCGTCGAACGTGCAGACGCTCATCGACGCCGCCGCCGGCGA
The DNA here is from genome assembly GCF_053596515.1 of Nonomuraea sp. NPDC001684. Lineage (NCBI taxonomy): Bacteria > Bacillati > Actinomycetota > Actinomycetes > Streptosporangiales > Streptosporangiaceae > Nonomuraea > Nonomuraea sp. NPDC001684. Next base: position 27,890 of record NZ_JBSFGJ010000006.1, on the reverse strand, counting down.
GGGCGTCGAGGGCCCGGCCATCGCGCAGCTGAAGTACAGCGTCTCGCGCCGCTCGATCCCCGACGGCGCGCCGTTCGCCCGCATCTTCGCCCAGGGCGTCACGCTGCAGTCCTCCGACGTGCTGGAGGGCGGCGTGCTGCTGGGCAAGGGCGTGGACCGGCAGGTCGGCCGCGACCCCGGCGGCATCAGGGAGCGCATCGCGGCCTCGGCGGCCGAGCTGGCCGCGATCGCCGCCGACCTGGACGCCACCCCGGCGCAGGTGTGCGTGGCCTTCACGCTCACCCACCCGGCCAACACCACCACCCTGTTCGGCGCGACCAGCCTGGACCAGCTGCGCGACAACCTGGCGGCCGTGGAGCTGGTCGAGCGGGTCGGCGCCGAGGAGCTGCGGGCGCTGGTGGCGCCGCTGTGGGCCGACCGGGACGCCGTCGATCCGGAGGGGCCGTGAGCACGCCGCCGAGCAGGGGGTACGAGGGCTTCGGCGGCACGGCCCGCGAGCTGGCCTCGCAGTCCACGCCCTGGTGGCCGCGGCCGCGGCGGGCGCGTCCCGGGGCGCCCAACGTGGTGGTCGTGCTGGTGGACGACCTGGGGTTCAGCGACCTGTCGCCGTTCGGGTCGGAGATCGACACGCCGCACGTGCAGGCGCTGGCCGAGTCGGGCTACCGGTTCAGCAACTACCACAGCACTCCGCTCTGCTCGCCCTCCAGGGCCGCCCTGATGACCGGGCTCAACCCGCACCGGGCGGGGTTCGCGATGGTGGCCCACGTGGACCCGGGCTATCCCGGCTACCGGATGGAGATCCCGCAGGAGGTGCCCACGCTGGCCGAGTCGTTCCGGGCCGGCGGGTACGCGACGTTCATGGTCGGCAAGTGGCACCTGACCATCGAGTCCAAGCTGCACGACGGCGCCGACAAGAGCTCCTGGCCGCTCCAGCGCGGCTTCGACCGCTACTACGGCTCCATGGACGGCTTCACGTCCCTGTTCCACCCGCACCGCCTGATCAGCGACAACGGCCCGATCCCCGACGAGGGCTTCCCGGACGACTTCTACCTGACCGACGCCCTCACCGACCGCGCCATCGGCATGATCAACGGCCTGCGCGCCAACGACGCCGACAAGCCGTTCTTCCTCTACTTCGCCCACCAGGCCGTGCACGGCCCGGTGCAGGCCAAGCCGGCCGACGTCGCCAAGTACCGCGGCCGCTACGACGCGGGCTGGGCCAGGATCCGCGAGGAACGCTTCGCCCGCCAGCTCCGCGACGGCCTCTTCCCCGAGGGCACCCGGCCGTCCGACCCGGACCTGGCGCCGTGGGAGGAGCGCACCGAGCTGTACGCCCGCCACATGGAGGTCTACGCCGCCGCCGTGGACGCCGTGGACCAGAGCCTCGGCCGGCTGGTCGAGCACCTCAAGCGCATCGGCGAGTACGACAACACCGTCATCGTCGTCACCAGCGACAACGGCGCGACCGCCGAGGGCGGCCCCGAGGGCACCCGCAGCTACCTCAGCCGCTTCGTGCACCTGGCCGGCCTGCCCGACGACTGGTGCCACGACGTGCCGCGCGACCTCGACCTCGTCGGCGGCCCCCAGGTCCACGGCCATTACCCGCGCGGCTGGGGGAACGTCTCCAACACCCCGTTCCGCCTTTACAAGGGCCACGCCTACGCGGGCGGCATCCACGTGCCGTTCGTGTTGTCGTGGCCGGCCGGGCTGCCCAGGCAGGCCGGCGACCCGGGCGTGCGCGACCAGTACGCCTACGTCACCGACGTCGCGCCCACCCTCCTCACGCTGGCCGGCCTGGAGCTTCCCGAGGACGTGGACGGCGTGCCGTTCGACCACTTCCTGCGCGAGCGCGACCGGCCGAGCCGGCACCGCTCGCAGTACGTCGAGAGCGGTGGGCAGCGCGGCTACTTCGAGGACCACTACAAGCTCATCGCCCCGCACCTGCCCGGCACGCCGTTCACCGACGACGGCTGGGAGCTGTACGACATCGCCCGCGACCCGGCCGAGACCACCGACCTGGCCGCCGAGCAGCCGGAACGGGTGTCCGACCTGGCCGCGAAGTGGCGGGCGGCGGCCTGGCTCAACACGGTCTTCCCGCTGGCCGACACGCCGGACATGCTCAACACCCGGCCGCCGGCCGAGCTGGCGCTGTCGGAGCCGGTCACGATCCACCCGGGCACCCCGGTGCTGGAACGGTTCCGGTCGAGCAGGCTCACCTCCATGCGGTCGTTCACGATCGAGGCGTGGCTGGAGCGGCGGCCGGGCGACGAGGGCGTGATCGTGGCCCACGGCGACCAGGGCGGCGGCTACGTCCTGTACGTCGAGGACGGCGAGCTGCGGCTGACGTACAACGCCTACGGCCTGCCGGTGCGGGCGGCCGGCCCGATCCCGGCGGCGGGGCCGGTGACCGTCACGGCCCGCTTCACGGCGCTGCCGGAGGTGCGCTGGGACGTCGAGGTGCTGGTGGACGGCAAGCCGGTGCTGGCCGTCGAGCGGGTCCCGCAGCTGGTCGGCATGGCGCCCTTCACCGGCATCAGCGTCGGCTTCGACTACGGCCCGGTGGACTGGGAGCTGCACGAGCGCCGGGGCGTGTTCCGCTACCGGCGCGGCCTGGACCGGGTGCGGTACGTCCCGGGGGAGAAGGCGCCCTACAACCCGGAGATCATCGCGCTGGCCGAGGACCTGGCGCAGCGCGCGATCGAATGACGGGTCACAGGTGGTAGGCGTACTCGCCGAACTCCCAGTCGGTGACGTGCCGCTGGAAGCGGGCGACCTCGTCGCGCTTGTAGGCCAGGAAGGCGGCGGTGAAGTCCTTGCCGAGCAGCTCGGTGAGCTCGCCGTCGGCCTCCAGGGCGTCCAGGGCGTCGGGCAGGGTCATCGGCAGCACCGGGGCCTTGGAGGCGTCGTAGCCGTACCCGACGAGCGGCGCGGGCGGCTCCTGGGCCGCCCGCACCCCCAGCAGCGCGGCGGCCGCGGTTCCGGCGACCAGCAGGTACGGGTTGGCGCTGGCGTCGCCGAGCCGCAGCTCGAAGCGGGCGCCCGCGCCGCGCTCCGGCGGGACGCGGAGCATCGCGCTGCGGTTGTCGAGCCCCCAGTCGACGAGCCAGGGGGCCAGCGTGTCGGGGCCGAACCGCTTGTAGGAGTTGACCGTCGGGTTGGCCAGCGCCGCCAGCGCGGGGGCGTGGGCCAGCACGCCCGCGATCGCGTGCCGCGCGGTCGCCGACAGCCCGTACGGCGCGGCCGGGTCGTCGAAGGCGTTGCCGCCGTCCTCGCCCAGGCACGACAGGTGCAGGTGGAACCCCGACCCGCCCTCGTCGTTGAACGGCTTGGCCATGAACGTCGCCAGCCTGCCCTCCACCCGCGCCAGCTCCTTGACCGCGGCCTTGAACCAGAAGGCCCGGTCGGCCGCGTCGAGCGCCTCGGAGTGCCGCAGGTTGATCTCGAACTGGCCGCTGCTGAACTCGTGGTTGCCCGCCGTCACGCCGAGGCCGAGGTCGCGCAGGTGCCGCAGCGTGCGGGTGAGGTGGCCGTCGGGGTCGCCGCGGCGGCCGGCGGTGTAGACGTTGCCGGTGGCCTCGGCGTAGCGCTGCCAGCCGCCCGCGGGGGCCGGGTCGCACAGGAAGTACTCCAGCTCGGGCCCGACGACCGGGCGCAGGCCCTGCTCGGCGCACCGGGCCAGCACGGCGCGCAGCAGGTCGCGGGGCGACTCGGGGGCCGCGGCGCCGGTGGCCGGGTCGACGACGTCGCCGTGGCACCAGGCCACGCCGGGCTCCCACGGCAGCGGGGCGAGCGTGGCCAGGTCGGGAACGACGGCGATGTCGGGCAGCCCCGCGTCCAGGCCGCCGCTGATGTCGGCGGTGCCGCCGCGCGGGGTGGAGTGGTAGACGGCGCGGCAGAAGGCGAGGCCGTGACCGAGGGCGTCGGGCAGCGCCTCCAGCAGGACGTCGCGGGCGCGGTCGGTCCCGGTCAGGTCGGGGTAGGTCACGCGGACCACGTCGACGCCCCGCTCGGTCAGGCGGTCGATGTGCTGCTGCACCGGTCTCTCCTAGGGTCGTTTGACGCCAAACGTAACGGGCGCGTATTGGCTGCCGCAAGAGCTGTTGACCGATCGGCCTGGATGTTCATATTTTATTTGGAACCAAACGAGTTCCAGGAGGACCATCTTGGCCGGCGTCCGCGGCTACTTCCACCCCAAGACGGCCACGGGCCGCTCGTCCCTCGTCCCGGAGCCGCCCTGGCACTACTCCGGCGACCTGCTCACGATCGAGTACCGCACCGACCCCGACCGGGTGCGTGAGCTGCTGCCCGAGCCGCTGGAACTCGCCGCCGAGGACCCGGGCGCGGTCGCGCTCATCTGGGCCGACTGGCAGTCCTGCGCCGCCTCCCGCGAGGAGCTGCTGGACCCAGTGCGCTCGCAGTACAAGGAGGCGTTCGCCGTCGTCCGGTGCTCCTACCGGGGGCGGACCTACTCCAGGTGCGTCTACATCTGGGTGGACAAGGACTTCGCCGTCGCCAGGGGGCTGCACCAGGGCTATCCGAAGAAGCTGGGGTCGATCCACCAGACCAGGCCGCACCCGTACGGCCCCGCGCCCCGCATCGAGGCGGGCGCCCGGTTCGGCGCGACGCTGGCCGCCGCCGACCGCCGCCTGGCCCAGGCCGTGGTGACCCTGCGCGAGCCGTCGCCGCACAACGGGTTCGTCAACGGCCACCCCATGGCCCACCACCGCTGGCTGCCCGCCATCGGCAAGGGCGGCGGGCTGGCGCTCGACGAGCTGGTCGAGTCCGGCGCCGCCGCCTTCGAGGCCGGACAGGCGTGGGCGGGCGACGCCGAGCTGGAGCTGTTCGACGCCCCCACTGAGGAGCTGTCCCGGCTGGCCGTCCGCGAGCCCATCGGCGCCTACTTCCGCCAGGTCGGCGTGGTGTGGGACGGCGGCACGCTGCTGGAATCCGGCACCTCCGGCGCGCACTAGCCCCTTGAGATTGGAAGCACCCGACATGTCCGAACAGATCACCGTCGCCGGGGTCACCGTCGACACCCGCCACTGGATCGGCGGCCGGCGCGTCGCCTCCGCGCGCACGTTCACCGACCTCTCGCCCATCGACGGCGCCGCGCTCGGCGAGATCGCCCGCGGCGGCCCCGACGAGGTGCACGCCGCCGTCACCGCCGCCCAGGACGCCTTCCCCGGCTGGGCCGCCACCCCGCGCGCCGACCGGGCCGCCGTGCTGCGGGCCATCGCCGACGGCGTCGAGAAGCGGCTGGAGGAGCTGGCCGCCGTCGAGACCCGCGACAACGGCGCCCTGCTGCGCTCGCACCGCCGCGGCGTCATGCCGCGCGTGGCGCACAACTTCCGCTTCTTCGCCGACTGGCTGGAGGGCCTCGGCCACGACGACTTCGACACCCGCGGCCACGCCAACCACGTCTCCTGGGACCCGGCCGGACCCTGCGCCCTGATCACGCCGTGGAACGCGCCGCTCATGCTGGCCACCTGGAAGATCGCCCCCGCGCTCGCCGCCGGGAACACGGTGGTGCTCAAGCCCGCCGAGTGGTCGCCGCTCACCGCCTCCCTGCTGGCCGACGTCGCCGCCGCGGCCGGGCTGCCGGACGGCGTCTTCAACGTCGTCCAGGGGTTCGGCGAGGAGGCCGGGCAGGCCCTGGTCGAGCACCACGGCGTGCGCCGCGTCAGCTTCACCGGCTCGGTGCCGACCGCGCGGCGCATCGCCCGCTCGGCCGCCGCCAACCTCACCCCGCTCAGCCTGGAGCTGGGCGGCAAGTCGCCGCTGCTGGTCTTCGCCGACGCCGACCTCGACCTCGCCGTTGACCTGGCCGTCGAGCAGTACGACAACGCCGGGCAGGTCTGCCTGGCCGCCACCCGGCTGCTGGTCGAGGCGCCGATCGCCGAGGAGTTCGTCCGCCGTTTCACCGAACGGGCCACGGCCCTCGTTCAGGGAGACCCGCGCGAGGAGGCCACCGACGTCGGCCCCAACATCCACCCGCGCCAGGTGGAGAAGATCGACGGGTTCGTCCGGCGGGCCCTCGCGGCCGGGGCGCGCGCCGTCATCGGCGGCGAGCGCGGCGACGGCCTGTACTACCGGCCCACCCTGCTCACCGACGTGGCCCAGGACAGCGAGATCGTCCAGGAGGAGGTCTTCGGCCCGGTGCTCACGCTGCAGACGTTCGAGACCGAGGAGGAGGCTGTCCGGCTGGCCAACGACACCCGCTTCGGCCTGGCCGCCACCGTCGCGACCGGCGACCGCGAGCGCGCCCGCCGGGTCACCGAACGGCTGGTGGCGGGCACGGTGTGGGTCAACTGCTTCTTCGTGCGCGACCTGCGCGCGCCCTTCGGCGGCTCCCGCGAGTCCGGCGTCGGCCGCGAGGGCGGCACCTGGAGCTTCGACTTCTACTGCGACCTGAAGAACACCGTCACCGCGCCGAAGGGCTGGAACGACCATGGGTGAGATCGTCGGTGCCGGCTTGCTGGCGCACGTCCCCACCATCGTGCTGCCCGAGCCCACCCGGCTGGAGCTGAACGAGGGCAAGGAGATCACCCTCGTCACCGGCCTGCGCGAGCTGCGCCGGGACGTCTTCGAGCGCGACGACTACGACACCGTCGTGGTGCTGGACTCCCACTGGGCCACCACGGTCGAGTTCGTGGTCACCGCCCAGGCGCGCCGGGCCGGGCTGTACACCTCCGAGGAGCTGCCGCGCGGCATGTGCCGGATGCCGTACGACTTCCCCGGCGACCCCGAGCTGGCCCGCAACGTGGCCTCCTTCGCGGGCCGGCACGGCACCTGGATCACTCCCATCGACGACGAGTACCTGCCGATCTACTACGCCACCACCAACCTGTGGAAGTACCTCGGCGAGGGCCTGCCCGGCAAACGCTGGGTGAGCATCGGCGTCTGCCAGACCGGCGACATGGAGGACCACCTGCGGCTCGGCCGCGCGCTGGCCGACGGCGTCGCGGCCACCGACCGCCGGGTGCTGGTGATCGCCTCCGGCGCGCTGTCGCACACGTTCTGGCCGCTGCGCGAGCTGCGCGACCACGAGTCCAGCGACCCGCGGCACGTCTTCACCCCCGAGGCCCGCGCCGCCGACCTGCGGCGCATCGAATGGTTCCGGCAGGGCCGGCACGACGAGGTCCTGCGCACGATGCCGGAGTTCCGGACGTACAAGCCCGAGGCCCGCTTCCACCACTACGTCATGCTGGCCGGCGCCCTCGGCGAGGAGCGCTGCACGGCCCCCGCCCGCCAGTACGGCCAGTACGAGAACTCCGTCGGCACCGGCCAGGCCCTGCTCTGGTTCGACCGCCCGTCCGGCGGCTGGACCGCACCCCGACAGGAGAACGCCCATGCCTGAGTACCGCCGCGTCCTGCTGGACGGCGCCGTCACCGAGACCGTCCGCGACGGGGACGAGCTCGTCGCCGCGGACGGCCGCCGGATCCGCGCCGACGAGGCCGCGCACCTGCCGCCGGTCGTCCCCACGAAGATCATCGCGGTGCACCTGAACCACCGCAGCCGGGTCGAGGAGTTCCGGACCCGGCTGCCGGACGCGCCGACCTACTTCCACAAGCCCACCTCCTCGCTCAACTCCCACCGGGGCGCGGTCGTGCGGCCCGAGGGCTGCAAGTGGCTCAACTACGAGGGCGAGATCGCCATCGTCATCGGCCGGACCTGCCGCAACATCGCCCCCTCCGAGGCCGGCGCGCACATCGCGGGCTACACCGTGGCCAACGACTTCGGGCTGCACGACTTCCGCGACACCGACGCCGGCTCGATGCTGCGCGTCAAGGGCTCCGACACGCTCTGCCCGCTCGGCCCCGGCCTGGTGACCGGCTGGGACTTCCGCGGCAAACGCCTGCGCACGTACGTCAACGGCGAGGTCGTCCAGGACGGCAACACCGACGAGATGACCTGGGACATGCACTACCTGGTCGCCGACATCGCCCGGACGATCACCCTCTTCCCCGGCGACGTGCTGCTGTCGGGCACCCCGGCGGGCTCGCGGCCCGTCCGGCCGGGGGACGTCGTCGAGGTCGAGGCCGAAGGGCTCGGCCGGCTGACCAACCACGTCGTCACCGGGCCGGTGCCGATCCGCTCCGACGTCGGCGCGCAGCCGACGGAGTCGGAGGAGGTGCGCTCGACCGCCCTCGGCGGCGACTGGGAGTTCCGCGGCATCCGCCCACCACACCGCCCGTAGCGTCGGGGGCGGCGGCCCGCCGCTGGTGAGCCGCGGGGCGCCTGTGAGCGTCCGGGGCGGCGGCCCGTCGTCCCCCGGAGGCTCACAGGGGGTGGCTGAGGATGCGGCGGCCCTCGTCGCGGAAGCCGCGCTTGCCGTAGTAGGCGAACAGGTGGCGTACGTCGGCGCCGTTCGGGGCGATCACGATCTCCAGGGTCGTGCAGCCCTGGGCGGCGGCCCACCGGCGGCTGTCCTCGATCAGCCGCTCCGCCTCGCCCCGCCGCCGCGCCTCCGGCACGACGAACAGGTCCTCCAGCTCGGCGTACAGCCCCTGCTCCAGCCCGAACGTGGTCGTGGTGATGCCGAACGCGACCAGCCGCCCCTCGCCCTCGCCTTCACCCTCGCTCACCGCGACCCGGACGCCTGGCGCGGCGATCAGCCTGGCGAGGTTGGCCTTCAGCGTCTGCGCCGGGGTGGTGAAGCCGTCCTCGGCGTAGAAGGCGACGGCGAGATCGTGGAGTGCGGGCAGGTCGTCAGGGACGGCGGCGCGGATCATGACAGCCATGATGCCGCGACTCGCGGACGAGCGCGTCGAACAGGGCCTGCTGGGCCGGATCGCGATGGGCGGTGTCCTCGGGATGCCACTGCACGGCGGCGAACCAGCCGGGCGCGCCGTCGAGCTCAAGGGCCTCCACCGTGCCGTCGGCGGCGTGCGCGGCGGGGGACAGGCCGTCGCCGAGCCGCTCGACCCGCTGGTGGTGGAAGCAGGACGCCTCCACCTTCGCCGTCCCGGCCGCGCGTTCCAGCAGGGTGCCGGGGCGCAGCGACACCGGGTGCACGAGGTGCCGGTGGCCGCCCTCGGGGCCGCCCATGTCCTGCTCCAGCGTGCCGCCGAGGGCCACGTTGACGACCTGGAGGCCGCGGCAGATCGCCAGCGTGGGCAGCCCGGCGGCCAGGGCGTGGCGGGCCAGGGCCAGGTCGAAGGCGTCCTGGTCGTCGTCCACGTCGTAGACGTCCTGGTGGGTGTCGGGGGCGCCGTAGCGGTGGGGGGCGACGTCGCCGCCGCCGGGCAGGAGCAGGCCGTCGAACCTGGCCATCCGGGCCGCCACGCCGTCCGTGCCGTCGCTGGCCGCCGGGTGGATGGTCGCCGGTTCGCCGCCCGCCCGCCACACGGACTCCACCAGGGCGCGGGCGCTCACCTCGGCGGCATAGCGCAGGGCCGAGGCGGTGGCGGAGAAGCGGGCGGGGATCGCGATCAGCGGTCTCACAGCTGGATCCAGGTGGTCTTGAGCTCGGTGTACTTCTCCAGCGCGTGCGCCGACTTGTCGCGGCCGTTGCCCGACTGCCGCATGCCGCCGAAGGGCACGGTCAGGTCGCCCTCCTCGTAGCAGTTGACCCAGACGGTGCCCGCCCTCAGAGCGCGGGCGACGCGGTGCGCGGTGCCCAGGTCGGAGGTCCACAGGCCGGCCGCGAGGCCGTACTCGGTGTCGTTGGCCAGACGGACGGCCTCCTCGACGTCGTCGAAGGCCAGCACGGACAGCACCGGGCCGAAGATCTCCTCCCTGGCCAGCCGGGAGCCGGGGTGCACCCGGTCGAAGACGGTGGGTTCGAGGTAGGCGCCGCCGGTGCCGGCCAGGATCCGGCCGCCGCCCGTACGCAGCCGCGCGCCCTCGGCGAGACCGGCCTCGACGTGGCCGCGCACCCGTTCCAGGTGGGCCTCGCCGACCAGGGCGCCCATCTCCGTGGCCGGGTCGAGCGGGTCGCCGACGCGCAGCGCGCGGGCGCGGGCGACCACGGCCTCCGTCACCCGGTCGGCCACCGACCGGTGGACCAGCAGGCGGGACGGCGCGGTGCACATCTCGCCCTGGTTGAAGAAGATGCCCCAGGCGGCGGTGGCCGCGGCGGCCTCCAGGTCGGGGGCGTCGGGAAGGATGATGTTGGGCGACTTGCCGCCCAGCTCCAGCCACACGCGCTTGAGGTTGGAGTCGGCCGAGTAACGCAGGAAGTGCCGCCCGACGGCGGTGGAGCCGGTGAAGGCCAGCACGTCCACGCCGGGGTGCAGGCCGAGCGCCCGCCCGGCGGTGGGGCCGTCGCCGGCGACCACGTTGAGCACGCCCGGCGGCAGCCCCGCCTCGGTGGCCACCCGTCCCAGCTCCAGGGCCGACAGCGGCGACAGCTCCGATGGCTTCAGCACGACCGTGCACCCCGCGGCCAGGGCGGGGGCCACCTTCCACGAGGCCAGCGTGAGCGGGAAGTTCCACGGCACGACCGCGCCGACGACCCCGGCGGGCTCGCGGGTGACCAGGGCGAGGGCGTCGGCGGGCACGTGCGGGGCCTCGTCGGCCAGCTTGCCGGCCAGCTCGCCGTACCAGCGGAAGGTGGTGATCGCGGCGCGCAGCTCGATGTCGTGCGCGTCGGTGATCGGCTTGCCCATCTCCAGGCTGACGAGCAGCGCCAGGTGCTCGCGCCGCTCCTCGATCAGGGACGCCAGCCGCACCAGCGCCCGCCCGCGCTCGGCGGGCGCCATCCGCGGCCACGGCCCGGAGTCGAACGCCAGCCGCGCCGCCGACACCGCGAGCCCGACCTCCGCCTCGCCGCCGTCGGCCACCTCGGCCAGCACCCGGCCGTCGCGCGGCGAGCGCACCGTGAAGGACGCGCCGCCGGGCTCGTCGGCGCCGTCGATGTGGTGCGCGGACGGCGGCGCGACCGCCGCGGCCCGGCTCAGCCACTCCTCGTGGGTCACGACGCGCCCCGCTCCCCGGCGGCCACCGCTTGTTCGGTGGCGAACGTCTGGTCGAGCGTCGGCATGTCGCCGTTGACCGGCATCTTCGGCCCTTCTGTCGCGGACGGGTGCTCCGAAAATGTACGGTCCCAAACGATTAGTCGTCAATGGTCTGCCGCCGCGTGCGGGGAACCGGGCCCGGTGGCCCGCTCGTTGGCCGGTCGTCACTCCGAGTCCGTGGAGGATCCTTGTTACGACTCGCCTGCCTCGCGCTCGTCGCCGTCCTGGCCGCCGGCTGCACCGTCGCCGACACCGGTCCGCCGGCCGCGCCGGAGGAGACCGAAGAGGTCATCGACGACGAGCCCGACGGCGAGTCCGACGCCGCGGCGCAGGACGAGTCCGTCCGCATCGCCGTCTGCGTGGACACCGGCACGCAGGCCAGGGCCGACTACCGCCCGTGCGAGGACGAGCGCCGGGGCTACGCCTGGTACTTCTACGCCGGTGACGCCACCGTCCCCGCGGTGGGCGAGCGGGCCGACGGCGGCACGTACGAGGACCCCGGCGACGACGAGCTCACCAAGGCGTCGCCGCAGGGCGGCCCCGGCGCGGAGACCGCCATCGAGACGCCCTCGGAGTGGGTCGAGGTGTGCGTCGCGAAGCCGTCCCGGCGGCGCGTGGTCAACAACTTCTGCGAGGACCGGCAGGGCGGCTACGGCTGGTACTACATCGCCATCGACGGCCGCGTGCCGCCCGTCGGCGAGCGGGCCGACAACGGCGCCTTCAGGTTTTACGGCGGCGACAGCTACCGGGCCCGCGAGTCGGGCGGCGACGCGGCGGACGCCGCGATCGGCTACGAGGAGACCGTCGAGGAGTAGGGCCCACCGGCCGGAAGGCCGCGGCGAGGGCCGAGGGCCGGGGCGCGCCCGGCTACCCGGGGCCGCCGGAGAGCCGGCGGGCGTTGTGGACGACCTTCGGCGGCCGTCCGCCGAACAGCTCGCTGACCGTGACGAACCGGTAGCCGCGGGCGGACAGGCCCTTCAGCACCCGCGGGAGGGCCTTGACCGTGGTCGGGTGGATGTCGTGGAACAGGATGACGCTGCCGGGGCGGACCCGCTTGAGCGAGACGCGGGCCACCCTGGCGCTGTCGCGGTAGCGCCAGTCGAGGGTGTCCACGCTCCACAGGACCAGCGGCCGGTGCGCCTGCCGCCGCACGTCGCCGTCCGTCGCGCCGTACGGGGGACGCACCAGGCCGGGCACGACGCCCGCGGCCGACTTCACGGCCTGGTCGGTCCGGGCGAGCTGGGACCTGATCGCGGCCGGCGACAGCCGGGTCAGGTCGGGGTGCGACCAGGTGTGGTTGCCCAGCTCGTGCCCCGCCTCGACCGTGCGGCGCACCACGTCGGGGTGGAGGCCGACGTTCTGCCCGACGACGAAGAACGTGGCGTGGGCCTGGTACTTCGCCAGGTGGCGCAGCAGCGTCCCGGTGTAGGGCCCCGGGCCGTCGTCGAAGGTGAGCGCCACGCACTTGACCTTGCGGCAGTCGGGCTTGCCCGCCTCGGCGGGCTCGGCGGGTTTGGCGGGCCCCGTGGGCTCGGCGGTCTCGGTGGGCTCGGCGGACGGCCCGGTCCGGTCCGGCTTGTGGCCGGGCTTGTGGTCCTGCTTGTGGTCGGGCTTGTGGTCGGGCTTCGGCTCGGGGGAGGCCGACGGCGCCGGGTGGGTGGGGGAGGGCGTGGGGTGGGCGGGGGTGGCCCCCGTGAGCGCGGTCGTGACGGCCAGTGTCGCCGCGGTCATCCCGATACCGGACAGGTACCGCTTCATGCCGCCGTTCATGACGTTCCCCCTCATGCACCGCCCCCGGTGCGTCATCCCCTGAGACCGGCCCAGAAGGACCGTTCCAGAGAGTTGGACACCAGATCCGCCCGCAAGGTTCGCAAGAGTGGTCATCGGCGGATGAAGGTTTCTCCCATGCTCATTGGGCAGAAGTGTCCGCACGTGACAGCACAGACCGTTCAATGAAGAAGTTGACGCCTTGTCAGGCACGGGAGGCATCGAGGATGCGGAACGGCCGGACCAGTACGACGCTCGCCCTCGCGGGGCTCCTGCTCGCCGGATGCGCCTCCGGCGGCGGCGGCGCCCAGCCGCCGGGCGGCCCGCGGCAGGCCGAGGAGCCGGTGGCCAAGCTCGCGATCACCCCGGCGGACGGCGCCAAGAAGGTCGCCCCCGACACCGGGATCAGCGTGCGGGTCACCGGCGGCAAGGTCACCAAGGTGACCGTCGCGGACGCCAAGGGACGCCAGGTGACCGGCTCGACGGCGGCCGACGGCACCTGGCGGCCACGGTGGCCGCTGCGCCCGGCGACGTCGTACACGGTGAGCGCGCAGGCCACCGGCACCGACGGCAAGGCCGTCACCGGCCGGTCGTCCTTCACCACGCTCAAGCCCAGGCGGGCCCTGCAGAGCGGCATGTCGCCGCTGGACGGCGAGAAGGTCGGCGTCGGGATGCCGGTCCAGCTGCTGCTGTCCCACCCGGTCACCTCCAGGCAGGCCCGCGCGGCGGTCGAGCGCTCGCTGGTGGTGGAGATGTCCGAGCCGGTCGAAGGCGCGTGGAGCTGGGTGAGCGACCGCGAGGTGCAGTTCCGGCCGCGTGAGTACTGGCCGGTGGGGGAGAAGGTCAAGGTCGTCGCCCACCTGGCCGGGCTGCGCGCGGGCGAGGACCTGTGGGGGACCAGGGACCGCAGCCTGTCCTTCACCGTCGGCCCCCGGCACGTCACCAAGGTGGACGCCGACCGCCACCGGGCCGTCGTCACCGCGGACGGCAAGGTCGTCCGCACGATCCCCGTCAGCCTGGGCAAACCCGGCGACGACAGCTACTCCGGCACCATGATCGCCCAGGAGAAGGCCGCGGAGACCGTCATGGACTCGGCCACCATCGGGGAGCCGGGCGAGTACCGGATCAAGACCAAGTGGAACGTCCGGATGACCTACAGCGGCACCTTCTTCCACGCCGCGCCCTGGTCCACCGGCGCGCAGGGCAACTCCAACGTCAGCCACGGCTGCGTCAACGCCAGCCCCGCCGACGCCCGCTGGTTCTACGACTTCACCCAGCGCGGCGACGTCATCCAGGTCACGGGCACCTCGCGCAAGCTGCGATTCGGCAACGGCCCGACCCCGTGGGCCAAGTCGTGGACGGAATGGCTCGCCGGCAGCGCCACGGGCAAACCCGTGACCGGCTAGACCGTCATCTGACGGCAGGACCTGCGCGAACATCAGAATGTCGCCTTGCCCGCGGGGGCCCGCACCACGATCATGTCGCCAATGGACGCCGACGTACCCCTGGACTACTACCTGATCTACGCCGCCGACCGTGGCCGCGGAACACTTCCCCTGGGCATCCTGGTCGAGGAGTTCGTGCTCTGCGACGACTACACCGCCGCGGGCATCGACTGCGCGGAATGGACCGCCGAGTGCGGCGAGTGGCGCGAGTCGCCCGGATCCAGCCGGGCCATCCGCGCCGACCCAGCGCTGCGCGACCGGGTGCTGCCCGTGACCCGGCGCGACGCCCGCGAGACCTACTCGATGCTCGGCGGCGGCGCGCTGCCGGAGGAGGCCGAGCTGCGGGCCTTCTTCCAGTACCGCCAGGCGCTCCCCGCCGCGGCCCCGCTCGACCTGGGCGGCTCCCCTTCGGCGCAGACCCGGCGCTACCGCATCCTGTTCGCGGGCGAGCTCGGCGAGCGCGGCCTGGCGAACGTGAGCACGGTCCTGCGCCTGGAGCCGCCGCGGGAGAACCCGCGGGCCAGGATCGCCGGCACCGCCACGGCGACCGCCGCCGGACACACCTTCACCTGGGAGCTGCGGCGCATCGGCCCCGGCATCGCCTGGTGCCTGGACGTCACCGTACGCCTGAGCGCCGGCCCGCTGGCCGCCATCGGCGCCCTGCTCCACCACCACCGGCAGGCGATCCGCGGCCAAGGCCTGATCCCGGTCACGATCGAACGCTTCGCCTGACCCCGGACAGCGGGGAAGTCGCCCGGTCCGTGGCCGGTCAGGGGAGGGGCCGGAGGGGAGCCGTTCGCGTGGCGTGCGGCCGGTCAGGGGAAGGGCCGGGGACGGCGTTCGCGTGGCGTGCGGCCGGTCAGGACGACCGGCCACCGCCGCGCCCTTACGGGCGGGCCGGTGTCGTGATCATCGGCCGCCGGCGCGGCGCGGCGCGGGCGTGCTGTCGTCGAACGCGGCGAACACCTCGTCCTCCGGCGCCGATTCGAGCAGTTCGAGCAGCTCCATGGCGATGACGGAGTTGCCGAGTTCCGCCGGCCGCGCGGGTGCGAGCACGGACAGGTCGACGAGGTCCTGGTGGTGGGTGACGATCCGCGGTGCCATGGCTGCTCCTTCATCGGCTCCGGCCTGCCCGTGGCGTTCCTGGTGCGAGGCGAAGTGCTCGACAGGCAGGTCTCACATTGACGGACTTTCGCCGGCCCGCCAATGCCCTTCCGGCCCACCGCCGCGCCGAACGGGTGATCCGGCGTGCCGTAAGGCCGGGCAGTGCCTCGCTGACCAGGCCCGTCACGCCCGTCGTGCCCTCTGTGGAAAGGCATTCCCATCCGGCATGGTCTCGGCTTTTCATGTATAGCCAGTAGGAAATGTTGACTTAGCGTCCGGGGTTCCGTAGCTTCGTACGCATGAGCCAGGGCCTCTACCTGACCCGGCGCCCGCACGTGGACCACGGCCACGTCGCCAGCGCGCAGTGTCGCTGATCACGCACCTCCGGCAGACCTCCCTACCCCCTGCGCAGTTCTCCCCAGAGGAACTCATCGTGATCAACATCAGACGTGCACTCCTCACCGTGCTGCTCGCCACCGTGACCGTCGGCTGCGGCGCGGCCGAGGGCTCGGCGAAACCCGGCGAACCGGAGGTGAAGGAGCTCCGCTACCAGGGCAGCACGGGCACCGTCACCTTCCCCGAACTGGCCGCGGAGCTCGGCTACCTCGGCGACGTCAAGCTCAAGTGGGTGGGCAACACCACCTCGGGGCCGCAGGACATCCAGTCCGCGGCCACCGGCCAGACCGACTTCGGCGGCGCCTTCGACGGCGCCGTCATCAAGCTCAAGGCGGCCAAGGCCCCGATCAAGGCGGTGATCGGCTACTACGGCTCGGACGAGAAGTCGTTCAACGGCTACTACGTCAAGGACGACAGCCCCATCAGAACCGCCCGCGACCTCATCGGCAAGAAGATCGGCGTCAACACCCTCGGCGCCCACCACGAGGCCGTCATCAAGGAGTACCTCAAGCGTCAGGGGCTGACCCCGGCCGAGATCGAGCAGGTCCAGCTCGTGGTCATCCCGCCGGTCAACACCGAGCAGGCGCTGCGGCAGGGGCAGCTCGACGTCGGCACGCTCGGCGGCGTGCTCAAGGACAAGGCGCTCGAACGCGGCGGGCTGCGTCCGCTGTTCACCGACGTCGAGCTGTTCGGGCCGTTCACGGCCGGGTCCGTCGTGCTGCGCGAGGACTTCATCGCCAGGAACCCCGGCACCGTCAGGACCTTCGTGGCCGGCTTCGCCAAGGCCATCGCCTGGGCGCAGACCCACCCGCGCGAGGAGGTCGTCGCCAAGTTCCAGCAGATCATCGCCAAGCGCGGGCGCAACGAGAGCACCGACGTCGTGAAGCTCTGGAAGAGCACCGGCATCGCGGGCAGGGGCGGCGTCATCGACAGCCGGGAGTTCCAGCGGTGGATCGACTGGCTCCAGCGCGAGGGCGAGATCCGTCCTGGCCAGGTCAAGGCCACCGACCTCTACACCAACGAGTTCAACCCCTACGCGAACGGGAGCGGCTCATGACCGCCACGATCAGCGAGACCGGCGTCCAGACCAAGATCGGCATCCGGAACGTCTCCAAGGAGTTCACGGTCAGGGACGCGGGCGAGCCGTTCACCGCCCTGTCCGGGATCGAGCTGGACGTCCGCGAAGGGGAGTTCCTCACGCTCGTCGGGCCGAGCGGCTGCGGCAAGTCCACCCTCCTCGACCTGGTCGCGGGCCTCACCGAGCCGACGTCGGGCCAGATCGTGGTCAACGGCGCGCCCGTCACCGGGCCCGGCCTCGACCGGGGGATCGTCTTCCAGCAGTACGCGCTGTTCCCCTGGCGGACCGCGCTGGCCAACGTGGCCTTCGGGCTGGAGGCCAAGGGCGTGCCCAGGGCCGAGCGTACGGAACGGGCGCGGCGGCACCTGGAACTGGTCGGACTGTCCGGCTTCGAGGACCGCTACCCGCACGAACTGTCGGGCGGCATGCGCCAGCGCGTCGCCATCGCCCGCAGCCTGGCCTTCGACCCCGACGTCCTGCTGATGGACGAGCCGTTCGCCGCGCTCGACGCGCAGACCCGCGAGTCGCTCCAGGAGGAGCTGCTGCGCATCTGGCAGCACACCCGCAAGACCGTCGTGTTCATCACGCACGGCATCGACGAGGCCGTCTACCTGGGGCAACGCGTCGCCGTGATGACCTCCAGGCCGGGCCGGATCAAGGAGATCATCGAGGTGGACTTCGACTCGCGCGAGGGCGACCTGCGGGCCGACCCGCGCTTCGGCGAGTACCGGCACCACGTGTGGGGGCTGCTGCGCGACGAGGTCGCCGCGGCGCAGGTGCAGGAGCGGAAGGCGGCGATCCGGCATGACTGACGCCCGCGCCGACGAACGGACGCGCCCCGAGGGCGACGTCCACTGGTACGACCTCCCCGACGACGACCCCGACCCCGCCACCCGGGACGAGCCCACCGCTGTCCTGCCCACCGCTGTCCTGCCCGCCGCTGTCCGGCCCACCGAGGGGGAGGACCGGAAGGCGGCGTCGGGCGGAACGAGCCGGAAGGCGGCGGCGTGGCGGCGGGCGGGCGGGCCGGCGCGGCGGGCGGTGCGGAACTCGGCCGCGATCCTGCTGCTCCTGGCCGCCTGGGAGGTGCTGCCCCGCCTCGGCGTGGTGGACCCCGTGTTCGTGCCCCCGCTGTCGGAGAGCCTGGCCGCCGGCGCGGACCTGCTGCTCACGGGCCGGCTCCCGGAGCACCTGGGGGCGTCGCTGGCGCGCTCGCTGTCCGGGTTCGGGCTGGCGATCGTGCTGGCCATCCCGCTCGGGCTGCTGATCGGCTGGTACAAGCCCGTCGCCGACTTCCTCACCCCGCTGCTGGAGGTGTTCCGCAACACCTCGGCGGTCGCGCTGCTGCCGGTCTTCACGCTCATCCTCGGCATCGGCGAGACGACGAAGGTGGCGTTCGTCCTGTACGCCTGCTCCTGGCCCATCCTGCTCAACACCGTCAGCGGCGTGAAGACCGTCGAACCTCTGCTGATCAAGTCGGCCCGGTCGATGGGCCTCGGCCCGGTTCGGCTGTTCCAGAAGGTGATCCTGCCGGCCGCCGTGCCCACCATCTTCACGGGGGTGCGCCTGGCGGGCGCGTACTCGATCCTCGTGCTGCTGTTCGCCGAGATGGTCGGCGCCAAGGCCG
Source organism: Nonomuraea sp. NPDC001684 (assembly GCF_053596515.1). Classification (NCBI taxonomy): domain Bacteria; kingdom Bacillati; phylum Actinomycetota; class Actinomycetes; order Streptosporangiales; family Streptosporangiaceae; genus Nonomuraea; species Nonomuraea sp. NPDC001684. Next base: position 9,514 of record NZ_JBSFGJ010000006.1, on the reverse strand, counting down.
GGCTCGGCTACCTCATCCTCGACGCCCAGTCCAGCTTCCGCATCCCCGACATGTACGCCGGCATCATCACGATCTCCGTGGTCGGCCTGCTGTTCAACCTGCTCCTGATCGGCGTCGAGCGCCGCTTCTCCACCTGGAGGACCACGTGACGAGAAAGCTCCACCTGAACGCCTTCCTCATGGGCGTCGGCCATCACGAGGCCGCCTGGCGGCACCCCCGCACCGAGCCGAGCCGCCTGACCGACGTCCGCCACTACCAGGAGCTGGCCAGGATCGCCGAGCGCGGCAAGCTCGACTCGCTCTTCCTCGCCGACGGCGTGGCGCTGCAGGGCGACGTCCGGCACAACGCGCTCGGCGGGCTGGAGCCGCTCACGCTGCTGGCCGCGCTGGCCTCGGTGACCGACCACATCGGCCTGATCGCGACCGTCTCCACGACGTACAACGAGCCCTTCCACGTGGCGCGCAAGTTCGCCTCCCTCGACCACATCAGCGGCGGCCGGGCCGGCTGGAACATCGTCACCTCCGCCAGCGAGGCCGAGGCGCTCAACTTCGGCGTCGAACGCCCCACGCACGCCGCCCGCTACGCCAGGGCGGACGAGTTCCTGGAGGTCGTCGGCAAGCTCTGGGACAGCTGGGAGGACGACGCCATCCTGGGCGACCGCACCGGCGGCCGCTACGCCGACACCGGCAAGATCCATCCCGTCGAGCACATCGGCCGCCACTTCGCCGTCCGGGGGCCGTTGAACACCTCCCGTTCCCCGCAGGGCCGTCCGCTGCTGGTGCAGGCCGGGTCGTCGGAGGACGGCAAGGAGTTCGCCGCCCGGCACGCCGAGGCCGTCTTCACCGCCCAGCAGACCCTGGAGGAGGGCCAGGAGTTCTACAGCGACCTCAAACGACGGGTGGCCGCCCACGGCAGGCAGCCCGGCGACGTGCTCGTGCTGCCCGGCATCTCGCCGATCATCGGCTCGACCGAACGGGAGGCGCTGCACCTGGAGAAGGAGCTCGAAGACCTGATCATCCCCGCCTACGGCCTGGCCCAGCTCTCCCACCTGACCGGCATCGAGCTGACCGAGGACGACCTCGACCGGCCGCTCCCGGACGTGGCCGTCGAGACCGAGGGCGCGCAGAGCCGTCGCAAGCTCGTCATCGACCTGGCCAGGCGGGAACGCCTGACGGTCAGGCAGCTGCTCAACCGGCTGGCCGGCGGCCGCGGCCACCGCGTGGTCGCCGGGACGCCCGAGCAGATCGCCGACCAGCTCCAGGAGTGGTTCTTCACCGGGGCCGCCGACGGCTTCAACATCATGCCGCCGCTGCTCCCGTCGGGACTGTCCGACTTCGTGGACCACGTCGTGCCGGAGTTGCAGGTCAGGGGCCTGTTCCGGTACGAGTACGAGGGCCGTACCCTCCGCGACAACTACGGCCTGACCCGGCCCGTCTCCCGGTACGCCGCCGGGCTGGCGGCGGCGGTGGCCGGATGAGCGTCGTCGCGCTGATCGGCAACCCCCGCGAGGGCTCCAGGACGCGGACCGTGGCCGTGGAGGCCGCCGAGGCCGTCGCGCGGCGGCTCGGCCTCCCGGGCGCGCACGACGTGATCGACCTGTCGGCGCTCGGGCCGCACCTGCTCGCCCCCGGTCCCACGCCCGGCGTCGAGGTGGCGCTGGAGCTGGTCGCCGAGGCGCGGGTGCTGGTGGTGGCCAGCCCCACCTACAAGGGCACGTACACCGGGCTGCTGAAGGCGTTCCTCGACCGGTTGCGGCCGGAGGCGCTGGCCGGGGTGGTGGCGTTGCCGCTGCTGGTCATGGGCGATCCGAAGCACGCGCTGGCGGTCGAGGTGCACCTGCGTCCGCTGCTGGTGGAGCTCGGCGCGACCGTGCCGACACCGGGGCTCGCGGTGCTGGAGTCGCAGCTGCCCGTGCTGGAGGAGCCCCTGGGCCGCTGGGCGGAGCGGGTCGCGCCGCAGGTGGCCGCGGCCCTCGCGGTCGGCCATCCGGCCACCGCCTGAACGACGGCGGGCCGTCTGAAGCACGGCGGGCCGGCTGAAGGACCGCGGTGCCATTCGCCTGGGGGCGGGGGTGCCGCGTGGGTAGCGGGCGGGCGGGGGTGCGGGGTCAACGCCAGTCGCCGGACTGGAGCGCCCCCGCCGCCTGCGGTCCCATAGTGACCAGGCCGCCGTCCACGAACACCGACGACCCGGTCATGTACGAGGCGGCCGGCGAGGCCAGGAAGGCGATGACCGCGGCGACCTCCCGGGCGTCGCCCGGCCGCGGGATCGGGTACCCCGGACGGCTCCCGGCCCGCGGCGGCCGGTCCTCCTGCCCGGTCATCGGAGTGGCGATCTCGCCGGGCGCGACCGTGTTGACCGTGATGCCGTGCGCGGCCACCTCCAGCGCCAGCACCCGGCTGAGCAGCTTCAACCCGCCCTTGGCCGCGCAGTACGGCCCCGCCCCCACCCTCGGGTACTCCTCGTGCACGCTGGTGACGTTCACGATCCGGCCGCCGCGCCCCTCGGCGACCATCCGCCGGGCCGCCCGCTGCGCGCACAGGAACGGCCCGTCCAGGTCCACCGACAGCACCGAACGCCAGCGCTCGTAGTCCATGTCGAGCAGCGGCTCCGACGACCCGGTGCCGGCGTTGTTGACCAGCACGCCGAGCCCGCCCAGATCCCCGGCCAGCTCGTCGACGACGTGCGCGGCGCGGACCGGGTCGGTCAGGTCGTGGCGGCGCACGGCCGCCGCCTTGCCCGAGTTCCGTACCAGCGCGGCGGTCTCCCGTGCGCCGTCCTCGTCCTCGTGGTAGGTGATCCCCACGTCGAACCCGTGCTCGGCCAGCAGCACGGCGGTGGCCCTGCCGATACCGGAATCGGCGCCCGTCACAACGGCGACCCGGTCGTAGGTGTCGGTCATGCCCTCCCCCTGCCCACCTCCGGCCCCCTGACGCGCCCGCCTCACCGCGTCAGGCCGAGCTCCGTCAGCACCGAGCGGACCTTGGCCACCATCTCGGGCTTGTCCCGCCCGAGCCGCAGATCTCGCAGGGCGAGCACGCCGCGCAGCCGGGGCGCGTCCAGCTTGAGGTGCCCCAGGACGATGTCGAGGAAGGCGGTCGCGTCCTTGTCGGCATAGGGGGCGAACGCCTGGCTCAGCAGGATGCAGTCGGCGTAGGCGCCGGCCAGCTCGGCCGGGTCGCCGCCGCGGCTGGACAGCAGCCACAGGCGGAGCAGGGCATGAGCGGGCGACATCGCGCGGTCGGGCCAGTAGCCGGCGACGGTCATCAGCGAGCGGCTCAGCTCGGCCGTGAGCGGCGCCAGGGCGTGGACGAGCAGCTCTTCCTCGTAACCGCAGATGAAGTGGAAGTGGCGGGCGGCCGCCATGAACTCCTCGTGCATCCAGGAGGACTGTCCGCGGGTCTCGTGATCCGGCCCCCTCTCGAAGGTCCAGTAGAGGTCGACCAGCGGCGGGGTGGATCCCCTGCTGCCCACCCACCTGAGGAGCAGGGTGCGTTCGCCGTCCTGCCACGACCGCTGGACCTCCACGTGGCGGACCAGGTTCGTCCAGGCGTTGTAGGCGATCTGGGACCGCCACAGACGGGCGATGCTCCGCCACCTGCTCACCACCGAGACCGGGGTGCCCGCCGTGACCGGCGGCGCGGGGAACAGCTCCTCGCCGGTGACCTCGTCACAGGCAAGGGTCAGCAGGACGAGCAGATTGAGGCTGTAGGTGGCGAACTGCATGGGTGCGGTGCGCAGCTCGCGGACGCGGCCGGGCAGGTACGAGCCGAAGGTCAGGGAGCTGCGGAAGTACAGCGCGTCGTGGAACAGGGCCAGCAGGGTGCGCTTGAGCATGTCCCGCGAATCGCGGCTCAGCCCGCGGATCAGGTCCTGGAGGAACTCCAGCACCGATTCCCTGGATGACAGCGGGTTGTGGCAGAGCAGCGCGTGCAGGAAGTCGTCGTTCGGGCGGTTGCGCCGGGCGTGCCCGGTGTCCAGTTCCGCCGCGGCCACCAGGTCCTCGACCTCATGGGTGGTGAGCCGGGCGACGAGATACTCGCCGAAGGTGGAGTGCAGGAACTCGTAGGTCTTCCGCTGCTGGTCGTCCTGCGTCGCCTGCGATTCGTGCACGAAGAAGAAGCGCCCCACGACGAGCTGGGCGGGGTTCAACGGCGTCCGGAACTCGCCGGCCTGGCTGCTCTCCTCGGCCAGCAGGTGGAGCAGGTCTCCCTTGAGGTCCTCCTCGGTCGCCCACTGGCTGTTGCGGTTGAACATGGCGAACGCCACGACCGACAGCCGCAGCAGCTCCCGGTCCACGGAACGCTCCAGCGCCTGCTCCGACAGCGCGTCGCCGGACTTGCGGACCTCCCTGCGGGCGAACCTGACGAGGAGCCGTTCGTAGAGCTGTGCCCGGTCCAGCCTGCCCAGCTCGTGACGCAGGGGGTTGCCGTCCATGTCGTAGAGCGCGAGCATCAGCAGCAGGAGCGGCTGGGAGGCCAGTTCGCCGAGCCCGGCGACGGTGGACAGCTCCAGCGGCAAGAGGGAGTGGTCGCTGAAATACCGGGCGTTCAACCGGTTCCACATGTCCAGCCACCGCTTGACCTGGGTCTCGTTGAACGGTTCCAGGTGGATCACCACGGTCTCCCGCGGCAGGCGGGCCCGGTCGGCCACCACGGTGCGGCTCGTGACGATGACCGCGGTGGGCCTTCCCTGGGCAGCCTCGCGCTCCTGGAACGCGGCCACCTTCTCCAGGTAGTTCGTGTTGCTCACGCCCGTCGCCTGGAGCAGCTCGTCGAAGCCGTCCAGGATAACCACGCCGACGATGTTCGCGGCCCCGGCGTACAGTGCGGGCCATCGCACGCTCTCACCCGTGGCCTGCCGGATGGCGTGCTCGATCTGCGTCTGCAGGTCCTGCTCGGCGGGCGCCTCCCGGAGCGGGACGCGGACGACGGCGAACTGCTCCGGCGGCAGCCTGGCCGCCAGGATCTTGGTCAGGACGGACTTCCCCGCACCGGGCTGCCCCAGCACCAGCAGCGGGAGCTGGGTGGCGCTCGGATGCGTGAGATAGCCGAAGAGCAACGTGCGCAGGTCGCTCTCCAGAGGACGGTCCCGCCACCAGCTCCACTCGGCCGGCCGGGACGAGCCGGTCACGACCGCCCGGCGGAAGCACGGGCTGATGTACGCCTGGTCGAGCGTGGGCATGGTCATGTCGTCGGGCAGGTCGGCGCTGGAGATGACAGGCTGGTTCAACGCCGTCCGGTAGTGCTGCGAGAGCGCGTCGCGGATGCCGCCGGGCACGGCTCCCGACACGACCGATTCGAGCAGCCGGCGCAGATCGCGCAGACCGGTGTCGAGCGATCCGATGACGGTACGGGTGGCCTGATGGTCGACGCGGGCCGCCCAGTACGCGATCTCGGGCACCTCGGTGCACAGGCGGTGGAACAGCTCGGCGTACTGCCGGCGCGCCGCCTGCGGCACGCCGTCGGTCAGCCAGCGTTCGGCCTGCTCGCGCTGGGCCTCGGTCATGGACTCCCACATGCGCAGCCCGCGCAGGAACGTCAGCAGCCGGGCGGACAGCAGCCGGTAGTAGTCGTCCAGAGCCTTCTCGACCTGCTCGTACGGCTGCGTCGGTCCTGGGCAGGGAAGCTGGACGTGCAGGAGGTGCTCGACCAGGTCGCCCAGCCGGTTCCCGGTCACGTCCGAGGCGCCCGCTATGAGCACCTGCTCCGACCTGAGCATGCGCAGCTTCCCGGCGCCGAGGTGCTCCTCCCCCTGCCGGACGGCCTCGAAGAACGCGGTGACGACGATGACGGCGTGGGCGGCGGCGATCCGTTGGGTGCGCTGGTATCTGCCGAGGCCGGAGAAGCGGTCGTGGAGCGCCGTGCCGAGCTGTCCGCTCACGCGGGCGAGCTCTCCCTCGACGTCGAACAGGCTGACCACCAGCTCGCCCGTCGGGCCGGTCGCGCTGAGCAACAGCCCTCCGACCAGGCGGTCGAGCGCCTTGACCAGTTTCCCCTCGCCGCCCAGCACTTTCACGGCATCCGAATAGTTGAACCACCCTACGGTCACACAAGACCTACACCACAACGGAGGATGAGCCGTCTACGGTTGTGTTACTGATGTGACCATATGGTTAGACGTCGGACGAATCAATATTTGATCCGTTTATCCGGATTAAAGCGGCATGAGAATTAATGTCGATTAAGTTGTGGAATGACGTATTTGGTCCGCATCGGCGAGGTGGTGGTTCCCCGCCGATTCCGGACCCGGTCCCTAGCGGTCGCCGACCAGGGGCGGCGGCGGGGTGCTGTTGTCGAACTTCCTGCAGTCCTCCGCCTGGCGGGGCTCCTCCAGCAGCTCCCGGACGGTCAGGCCGATGGGGGAGTCGCCGAGCCTGTCAAGGTCGGACACGATGGAGAGCGCGTCGATCAGGTCGCTCCGCTGCGGTGCCATGGCCATCTCCTCTGCTGGTCGACACTCGCCGCCTCGCGAGGCGTGAGCGGCGCGGAACGCCGGCTCCGAAGTTTCGCGAGAACGTTGATCTGGAAGGTACTGTCTGCGTGCCGGCATTATCGTCGCCCTATTATAGCTGTCCGGAAAACAGCTAACAGTGCTGACCGTAATGACCGGCGTGCATGAAACCTGTACGCTAATCAGCATAATGTCGGCCATCTCCATCTTGCCCCTGCCACCAGTGCGGTAATCCCTCACTGGGACTCGCGGACGGGAGGCGATAACGCGTGACGGATTCACCGGAGTCGGTGGCGTGGGGGACCACGGGCCCGTATCCCGCGGTCTGGAAGGTCCCGCCGCGGAACCAGAACTTCACCGGGCGGGAAGAGCTGCTCGACAGGCTGCGCAGCGGGATCGTCGGCCAGGTCACCGCGGTGGTGGCACACGCCCCCAACCTGCCGCAGGGCCCGCGCGCCCTGCACGGCCTGGGCGGCGTCGGCAAGACCCAGATGGCCATCGAGTACGCCTACCGCTTCCGCGACCAGTACGACCTCGTCTGGTGGATCCCCGCGGACCAGCCGGGCCTCGTGCGATCGAACCTGGCGCAGCTCGCGCCGCGGCTGGGCGTGCCCGGATCCACCATGACCAGCACGGAGGACGCCGCCGACGCCGTGATCGAGAGATTGCGCAGCGGGGAGCCGTACGAGCGGTGGCTGCTGATCTTCGACAACGCCGACGAGCCCGAAGACCTCCAGCCGAACATTCCCCCCGGCCCCGGGCACGTGCTCATCACCTCGCGCAACCACCGGTGGGAGGGCGTGGTCGGCACGGTCGCCGTCGACGTGTTCAGCCGCGAGGAGAGCATGCAGTTCCTCGGCAGGCGCATGCGCCGCTCGATCAGCGACGCCGACGCCGGCCGGCTCGCCGAGGCTCTCGGGGACCTTCCGCTGGCGCTGGAGCAGTCGGCCGCGCTGCAGAGCGAGACCGGCATGTCGCCGGAGGAGTACCTGCGCCTGCTCAAGGAGCGCACCGCGAGCCTGCTGAGCGAGGGCAAGCCCGCCGAGTACCCGTTGTCGATGTCCGCGGCCTGGGAGCTGTCGGTCAGCACGCTCCAGGAGCACCTGCCCGAAGCCATGGAGCTGCTGCGCTGCTGCGCCTTCTTCGGGCCCGAGCCCATTCCGCGCGGGGTGTTCCGCCCGGTCAGGGGTCCGGTGCGGCCGGTCATGGCCGAGTTGCTCGCCGACCCGCTCCGGCTGAGCAAGGCGATCAAGAGACTGGGGAAGTACGCGCTGGTCCGCATCGAGGCCGAGCCCGGCCAGGGCACGGTCACCGGCGAGCGCACGATCCAGGTGCACCGGCTCATCCAGGCGCTGCTGCGGGAGGGCCTGCCGGCCGACACCCAGGACCTGATCCGGGCGGAGGTGCACTCCCTGCTCGCCGGAGCGGCGCCCGGCGACACCGGCGACCCCGCGAACTGGCCCCGGTTCGACGCCCTGCTGGCCCATGTCGCGCCGACCAGGCTGGCCGACAGCGAGCGTGAGGACGTGCGGGAGTTCGCGCTGCGGATCCTCGAATACCTGATGGCCTCCGGCAACCACAACGTCGCGCGCACGCACGTCGACAGCTTCCTGGAGCGGTGGAAGGCCGACTCCGGCCGGCAGGACATCAGCGTGTTGCGGGCACAGCGCGTCAAGGGCGACCTGCTCCGGTTCCTGGGCCGCTACGACGAAGCGTACGACCTGGACATGGCCACGCTCGCCGCCATGCGGGAGACGGTCGGCGACGAGCATCGTGACACCCTGGTGCTGCGCAACGGCATCGGCGCCGACCTGCGCGGTCGCGGCCTGTTCGTCGAGGCGCGCGAGCACGACACCGAATCGGTGAGCGTGCACCAGGCCGTCCTCGGTCCCGACCACGCCCGTACGCTCATGGCGGTCAACAACCTGGCGCTCGACCTGGGGCTCAACAGCGACTATCGCGGCGCGCGGACACTGCTCGAAGAGGCGCTGAGGGCGGCGCAACTGGCCGAGTCGGCCGTGGCCCGGGGCACGGTCCTGAACCTGTGGGCCAGCCTGAGCCGCATGACCCGGCTCTGCGGAGACTACGCGGAGGCCTGCGACATCGGCGAGGAGGCGCTGGCCTACGGTCAGGAGCAGCTCGACGCCGACCATCCGCGCATCCTGCTCACGCAGAAGGACCTCGCCATCGCCCGGCTCCGGGTGGGCGAGGCGGCCGAGGCCCTCGAACTGGCCGCCACCGTGCACGCGCGCTACGTGCGCAACTACGGCATCGACCATCCGAGCACGCTGGGCGCCGCTCTGTGCCTGGCCAACGCGTTCCGGGTCAACGACCTGATCGACAGGGCGTTCAAGCTGGCCCAGGACGCCATGGTGCGCTATCCGAGGGTGTACGGGCCCAACCATCCGTACTATTTCGGCAGCGCCAGCAACGTGGCGGTCCTGCTGCGGGTGCGCGGCGACCTGGAGGGCGCCCGCGAGCTGAACGAACGCGTCATCGCCGGGCTGAAGGCCACGGTGGGCGGTGGGCACCACTACGCGCTGACCGCGTCCGTCAACCTCGCCAGCGACCTGGCCGCCCTCGGCGAGCTGGAGGCGGCCTGCGGGCTGGGCAGGGACACGCTTCGGCAGCTCCGTCCCCTGGTGGGCGAGCAACATCCCACCACCCTGGCCTGTGCCGCCAACCTCGCCGCCGACCTGGCCAGGGCCGACTACAAGGAGGAGGCGGCCGCCCTGCGCGAGGAGACGATGCGCCACTACCGCGAGACGCGCGGCATGGAGCATCCGGACGCGCGGGCGGCGGACGAAGGCCGCCATCTCGACCTGGACTTCGACCCCCCGCCCGTGTGACGGCAGGCGCCGCGGTCACTGCCCGCCGGAGGACGGGCGCGGCGCCGCCGGGGCCGTCCCGGACAGCGCGGCCAGCTCCTCGTGGAGCGCGCCCCGGATGTGCGTGATCAGCCGGTACAGATCGCGGCTGTAGACGGACGGGTTGCGGAAGCCGCTGCCCTCGCGATAACGATGCGGGTAGAGGCCGCCGCCACAGATCCCCACGATGTCGC